>CAYUAM010000073.1:0-8148 GCA_964442805.1 uncultured Anaerolineales bacterium
CTCCTCCCTATCTTGATGCACCCAAGAACATTGCTCCCTGATATTGGCCATCTCCAGATGGTAGGGGTTCAAGCCCGCCTCACCAATGGCCGCCCTGAAGGTGGGCTCGTGCATGCGGGGGGAGCAAGAGGCCACCACCACCCTGGTGAGTCCCAGTTCCTCTACATCTCCCTTTATGATGGCTTGGCCGGGATCGGAACAGAGGTAGGTGTAATTCCTGGCCGTTACCACCCCAGGCAAAGTCGTGGCGAACTCGGTCACCGCCTCCACATCCACAGTGGCGGCGATGTTGACCCCACAATGGCATATATAAACCCCGATCCTCACAGCGCCTCCGCTACCAGTTCCATGATATCCCTTACCTGGAGCCCCTCCTCACCGGCCACGGTCTTGGCCGCATCCTCCAGGGTCAGCAGGCAGAAGGGACAAGCGGTGGCCAATATCTCGGCCCCCACCTCCAAGGCCTCCCTGATGCGGAGGTGGGCCAGCCGTTCCTCGGGGTTAGTGCCCTCCACCCACATCCTCCCCCCTCCCCCCTCGCAACAGAGGCTCCTCTCTTTCGACCTCTCCATCTCCACCAATTTCAGGCCGGGGATGCTCTGGAGGATCCGTCGCGGCTCCTGGAAGACCTTATTCTGCTTCCCCAGGAAACAGGGGTCTTGATAAGTGACCACCTTATCGACCCCTTTAGAGAAGGTCAGCCTTCCCTCCTCCAAGAGCCCGCTTATGAACTGGGTATAATGCTGGACCTCGAAATCGAAGCCGGGGTATTCCTTCTTGAAGACGTTGTAACAGTGAGGCGAGGTGGTGACCAGACGCTTTATGGGCAATGAGGCCAAGATCTCCCCATTCAACTCCCGGAGCATCTCGAACAACCCCGATTCTCCCACCCGGCGGGCCTCGCTCCCGCAGCAAACCTCCTCGTTGCCCAATATCCCGAAGTCGACCCCGCCCTCTCGGAAGGCTCGCACCAGGGCTTTGGCCACCTTCTGCACCCGAGGGTCGTAGGAGGGGATACAGCCCACATAGTAAAGGACTTCCGCTCCCTGGGCGATGATATCTTTGACCCCCAAGCCCTGGGCCCAATTGGCCCGTTCGTTCTTGGCCATGGTCAAAGGGTTCCCTCGGATGGAGAGGCTCTTCAGGGCATCCCTCACCGTGGGAGGGATCTGCCCCCCTTCCACCAAGAGGCCCCGCAGGCCGATTATCATCTCCGCCGGCTCCAGCCCCTTGGGGCAACGGAGGCTGCAGGTGAGACAAGTGGTGCAATCCCAAAGCACCTCCTTGCCTTGCACCTCCATATCCTCGTTTAGGAGGGCCTCGTAGAGGAGCCTGCGGATATTGAGGTCGGTCTTCAAGGACATGGGACAACCGCTGGTGCAACGGCCGCACTGGATGCATTCAAAAAGCCTATATCGTTGGGCCAAACCCTGTCCCTCTATCTCCATCCTGCCTCCAGGATAAGGCTAAGCCATAGATGGTTCCCTTTGCGACATGAGGACCATGGCTGAGGCGGCGGCGGCCTTGGCTTGAATTACCGCATCGGGTATATCCTTGGGCCCCTGACAACAGCCAGCCAGGAATATCCCCTCACTCATGGTCTCCACCGGCCTTAACTTCGGATGCGCCTCCAGGTAAAATCCATCAGCAGATCGGGAAAGCCTCAATACCCTCGCTACCTCATCCGTATCCTTAGGAGGTGCCATCCCCACGGCCAAGACCACCAGGTCAGCCTCTAGATCCATAACCTCCCCTAAAAGCGTGTCCTCTACCCTCACCACTAGCCTTCCCCCTTTTCTATATACCTCCGATACACTCCCCCTCCTATATATCACCCCTTCACTTCTTACTCGGTCATAAAACTCCTCAAACCCCTTCCCATAGGCCCGCACATCCATATATAATACCGTCACCCTTGCATCTTTTACCTTCTCCTTCACCAAATGGGCCTGCTTGGCTACATACATGCAGCATACCCGGGAGCAATATTCTACCCCCACGCTCTTATCCCTAGAACCCACACATTGGATGAATATCACCTCTTTGGGCTCTCTGCCATTTACCTCTATCTTCCCCTTGGTGGGGCCAGAGGCGGAAGATAGCCTCTCGAATTCCAGGGCGGTGATGACGTTCTCATACTGACCATAGCCCAATTCTGGCCTTAGTGATGGGTCGAAGGGGTCGTATCCGGTGGCCACGATGATGGCCCCTACCTCCAGGTTTAAAAACTCCTCCCTCTGCTGGAAATCTATGGCTTTGGCCGAGCAGGCCTCTTGGCAGGCCGGGGCCTTGCCGCACACCCCTCGGGTTAGGAAGAGGCAATGTTCGGGATCGATGGTGGCTTTCAGGGGGACAGCTTGAGGGAAGGGGATATAGGCGGCTCCCCTCTTTCCCATCCCCTGATCGAATTCGCTAGGGAGCCTCCCCTTCAGCCGACAGGCCTCGGCGCAAAGGCCACAGCCGGTGCATTTCGCCACATCGACGAAACGAGGCTTCTTTACCACCTTGACCCTGAACTGGCCCGCCTGGCCCGATACCTCCACCACTTCGGAGTAGGTCAAAAGTTCGATGTTGGGGTGGCGCCCCACATCGGTCATCTTGGGGGTCAGAATGCAGGAGGAGCAATCCAGGGTGGGGAAGGTCTTATCCAACTGGGCCATATGGCCCCCGATGCTGGGCTCCCGCTCCACCAGATAGACCTGGAAGCCGGCCTCGGCCATATCCAGGGCCGCTTGCATGCCGGCGATCCCTCCACCGATCACTAAAGTAGCAGGAGTCACTGGCCCGGCTCGCGCTCCTTCAGCCATTTTATGTCCCCCACAACTCCTTGAGGGGGTTCGGCCCCTTCTCCTTGAGGGTTTTCACCATATCCGTCACCGTGTCGGCGAAGACCTTGCCCTCGCTGGCCGAGATCCAGCGCAGCCAGACCCTCTCCTCATCAAACCCCATCTGGCTGAGGATATTCTTTAAAATGGCCACCCGCCGCCGGGCCTTATAGTTGCCTTCCTGATAGTGACAATCTCCGGGGTGACAACCGCCGATGAGGACCCCATCAGCCCCGTCCAGGAGGGCCTTGAGGATGTAGATCGGATCCACCGCCCCGCTGCACATCATGCGGATGATCCGCACGTTGGGCGGATATTGGATGCGGGAGGTCCCGGCCAAGTCCGCCCCGGTGTAAGCACACCAGTTACAGAGGAAGGCCACGATTTTGGGCTCGAATTCACCGTTCATCTCGTTCCCCTTCATAAGGCTGCGTCTATCATAGCCAAGAGTTGCCCCATTTGGAAGAGGCGCTGTTGCGTAGCCCCATTAGGGCAAACCATGGCGCAGACCCCACAACCCTGGCAGAGGGCCTCTATCACTTCCGCCACCCTGCTCTCCTGGTCGAGGACCCGGGCCTCATAAGGGCAGAGGGAGACGCAGAGGCCGCAACCGCTACAAAGCCGGTGGTTGACCGTGGGGAGGGAGACCTGGCCCTCCAGCCGTCCCTTGGCCAGGAAAGCGGCGGCCCTCATGGCTGCTCCCTCGGCCTGGGAGATGGACTCGGTTATCGACTTGGGCCCCTGGGCCAGGCCGCAGAGGAAGACCCCCGCCCTCCTCGAATCGAGGGGGGCCACCTTGGGGTTGGCCTCCTGGAAGAAGCCATCCTCGTCCAAGGGGAGATTCAAAACCTGGGCCAGCCTCCCGTTATCGCCGGGGGTTATCCCCGGACTCAAGGCCAAGAGGTCGGCCTCAAGACGCAACTCTCGTCCTAAAAAGGGATCGTAAACCTCCACCCCCAAGGCGGGACCGGGGATGACTCGGGGCTTCCTGTCTCGCTCGTAGGGGATGAAGATCACCCCCGCTTCCCTGGCCCGGCGATAATATTCCTCCTTGAAACCATAGGTCCTCATATCGCGATAGAGGACGAAGATGGCGGTCTCCGGCTGGGCTTCCTTTATCTTCAGCGCATTCTTGAGAGCCTGGGAGCAACAGATCCGGCTACAGTAGGGCCGACCCTCTTCCCGAGAGCCCACGCATTGGATCATGCTAATGCTCTCGGCACCCTCTATTCCTCCACTGGCTATCCGGGCTTCCAGTTCCCTTTGGGTGATGACCCGCGGGTCCTGGCCATAAAGGTACTCCTGGGGGAGGGCCTCCTGGCCTCCCGTGGCCACGATGGTGGCCCCGTGCTCAACCACATGTTCCTCGCCGTCCAAGGAAAGGGTGGAACGGAAAGAGCCGCCTAAGCCTCGGTGTTCGACCAATTCGGCCCCCTTGAAGAGAGCGATAGCAGGGTTATCCTCTACTTTCTGGATGAGTTCCTTCAAAAACTCTTGGGGATTAGAGCCCTCCAGGGTGTAATGGATATGGCGCAGGTTGCCGCCCAGTTCCCTCTCCCTCTCCACCAAGATGACTTGGAAGCCCAGGTCGGCCAGCCTCAAGGAGGCCACCATCCCCGCCAGCCCCCCGCCGATGACCAGGACGGCGGGCTGGGCCTCGAGGGAAGGTTTATGCAACGGTTCGAGGAACCGCGCCTTGGCCACCGCCATCTCCATCAACCCCTTGGCCTTGGCCGTGGCTTCAGGTCCCCTATGATTCCAAGCGCATTGCTCCCTGAGGTTAGCCCGCTCCAAGAGGTAGGGGTTGAGGCCGTCCTCCCGGAGGGCTCCTTGCATCTCCTCCTGGTAGAGCCTATGGGTACAGCCGGCCACCACTACCCGATTCAGCCCCTCGCCGGCGATGGCCTCCTTTATCATTTGCAACCCCTCCGGCCGGCAGGCGTAGTCCACCTCTTGGACCAAGGTTACATCTTTGAGCCTTTGGGCGAACTCCCTCAACTGGCCCAGATCCACCGCTTGGGCTATCTCCTCCCCGCAGCGGCAGAGGAAGAGGCCCACCCGCGGCTCCTCATCAACCACCTCCCTCTCCGGGGGGTATTCCTTGGGGGGCTCGGCTTCGATGGCTTCCCTCCCCAGGATGGAAGCAGCGTTAGCCGCGGCACTGGCCGCTTCGGCCACCGTCTCGGCGATATCCTTGGGCTCGCGGAAGGCTCCAGCCACGAACACCCCAGGGCGAGAGGTTAGGCTGGGGGAGAACTCCTCGCTCTGGCAGAAGCCGTATTCGTTCAGCCTCACCCCCAGGCGATGAGCCAACTCCTCCACTCCTAGGGGAGGGACGAATCCCGTGGAGAGGACCACCAGGTCAAAATCCTCCTCCCGTCGCTTTCCTTCCTCATCCACGTAGGAGATATATAGGTCCTTGCTCTGAGGCCTTTGTTTCACCGAGGAGACCATGCTTCGCCGGTAACGGATGCCATATTCGTTCTGAGCCCGCTCCAGGTAGCGGTCGAACCCTTTACCGAAGGTCCGCAAATCCATATAGAAGATGGCTATCTCGCTCTCGGGGACCCTATCTTTGGCCAGCATGGCCTGCTTGGTGGCGTACATGCAACAGACCGAAGAGCAATAGGGCTGGCCCCTAGCCGGGTCCCGGGAGCCCACGCATTGGATGAAGGCCAGGCGACGTGCTATCTGGCCGTCGGAGGGGCGTTGGGGCAGGCCGCGGGAGGGGCTGGTGAGGCTCAGCATCCGCTCGAACTGGAAGCCGGTAAGGACGTTGGGGTAACGGCCGTATCCGAACTCTCCCTTCAGCCTGGCCTCGAAGGCGGCGAAGCCAGGGGCCAAGATCACCGCGCCCACCTCCAAAGGGAAACGCTCCCCTTCCATCTCCAGGTCGATTGCTCCATGAGGGCAAACTTTTAGACACTCCCCGCACTTGGTGCAGGCCTCCATATCGATGAGGTAAGCGCTGGGGATGGCCTGAGGATAGGGGGTATAGATGGCCCTGCGTGTCTCTAATCCCTCGCCTAACTCGCGGGGCACCTCTATGGGACAAACGGCTACGCATTCTCCACAGCCGGTACAACGCTGGAGATCGACATAGCGAGCCTTGCGCACCACCGAGACCCTAAAACTCCCCGGCTCACCCTCCAGGCCCTCCACCTCGCTGTAGGGGAGGAGTTGGATATGGGGGTGGAGATAACATTCGATGAAGGGACAATAGGCCGGGGGAGTGGGAGACATTAAGCAGAGGCCACAACTGTTGGTGGGGAAGGTCCGATCCAAAAGGGGCATGGAGCCCCCCAGGGCCGGGGCCTGGTCCGAGAGATAGACCTCGAAACCGGCCTCCGCCAGGAGGAGGGCCGACTGCATTCCCCCCAGGCCTGATCCTACGATGAGCACCGTGCCCCTCTTCGCTTTCATAGCCAGCCTTCCTTTAAGATAGAGCCCCTATCATAGCCATCACCTGAGTGGAGGTAAAGTTGCGGAGTTGAGAGGCCTTGTTGGGACAGGCCACGAGGCAAGCCCCACACCCTTGGCAGAGGACTTCCTTCACCACGGCCACCCTTTTCAAGGGGTGTAGTTCTCGGGCCTCGTAGGGACAGGCCTCCACGCAAACCCCGCAGCCAGCGCAGAGTTCCCTATCTACGGTGGCCACTATGGGGGGGTGAGCCATCTCTTCCTGGGAGAAGAGGGAGAGCGCCTTGGCCGCGGCCGCGCTCCCCTGGGCCACCACCTCGGGGATATCCTTGGGCCCCTGAGCGGCCCCGGCCAGATAGACCCCGGCGGTGAGGCTCTCTACCGGCCTCAACTTGGGATGGGCTTCGCTGAAGAAACCATGCCCATCGATGGCTACCCTCAACCCTTTGGCCAACTCTACGGCTCCTATGCTGGGAACCATGGGCGTAGCCAAGACCACCAGGTCAGCGGCCACCTCCACCCTCTTCCCACTTAAAGTGTCCACCCCCCATACCATCACCTTCCCATCCTCACCATATACCTTAGATACCTTCCCCCGAAGATATATCACCCCATACCCCTCCATAGCCCGCTGCACAAACTCCTCATACCCCTTACCCCCAGAACGAATGTCAATGTAAAAGACGTAGGCTTGCCCTTCCGGCACCTCGCTTTTGTAGATCATGGCCTGCTTGGCCACATACATGCAACAGACCTTCGAGCAATAGGGGACCCCTCGTTCCGGGTCTCGTGAGCCAGCGCATTGGATGAAGACCACCTCTCGAGGCACTTGGCCGTCGGAGGGACGACGTATCTCCCCTTGGGAGAGGATTTCTTCGAACTCCAGCCCATCGATGACATCGGGGTATTGGCCGCCACCGTACTCGGGGAGCCTTTCTTTAGGATAGAGGTCATACCCGGTAGCCACCACTATGGCCCCCACCTCGTGCTCTCGAGAGGCACCAGTTCCCTCCCGCACCCCGACTCGGAAATTCCCCACATACCCCTTCAACTCCTCCACCGTTGCCCCCAGGAGGAGGGTGATGTTGGGGTTTTGGGCCAACGCCTCCACCTTCTGGGCCAACAGGTCGGCGGTGGATTCGAAATTCAGGTAAGTCCTCGATAGACGGGCCATCTGTCCGCCCAACCTTTTCTCTCGTTCGACCAGGATGACCGGATAGCCAGCGGCGGCGATATCGAGGGCGGCTTGCATCCCGGCGATGCCTCCCCCGATGACCAAGGCGCGCCTGGTGACGGGGATAGCCAAAGGGGTAAGGGGCTCATCGAAGCGCACCTTCTCCACGGTGGTCTGGATGATCTCCGTGGCCTTGGAGGTGGCCTCCTCCCAACGGTCGCGATGGACCCAACTGCATTGCTCGCGGATGTTGGCCACCTCGCATCGGTAGGAGTTGAGGCCCGCGGTGGCCACCGTGCGGCGGAAGGTGGCCTCATGCATGGCCGGGGAGCAAGCGGCCACCACCACCCCATCTAACCCTTTCTCCGAGATGGCCTGCCTGATGAGATCCTGTCCGGGCTCGGAGCACATATAAAGGTAATGGGTAGAATGGGCCACCTCAGGATAGCCCCTCAGGGCCTGGGCCACTCCTTCCACATCTACCGGGCCGGCGATATTATTCCCACAATGGCAGATGAAGACCCCGATCCTAGCCATCCCCGCCCTCGAAGAACGAAACCACCTTGGCCGCGGCTGCGCTCCCTTGAGCCACCGCCTCGGGGATATCCTTGGGCCCCTGAGCGGCCCCAGCCAGGTAGATGCCAGAGACCCCACTCTCCACCGGTTCCATTTGGGCATGGGCCTCCAGGTAAAAACCTTCCTGGCCCTTTTTGATCCCCAATTTGGAGG
>CAYUAM010000074.1:0-8092 GCA_964442805.1 uncultured Anaerolineales bacterium
CCTCTTGGTAGTGGGCCTCAACCACGACCGTCCTGGAATAAAAACCCTGGGCTTAGGGTTATTCCTGAACTTCCTGGTCATAGCCGCCAACGGGGGGTACATGCCCGCCTCCCTGGAGGCCCTGCGGGGAGCGGGGCTTTTCGATGCAGCGGCCGTCCTGGAAGCCAAAGGCCACTACATGAATCAACTCCTCCTGACCGGGGCCTCCAGATTCTCATTCCTGGGAGATATCATGGTCTTAGGCTATCCTTTGCCCCGGCCGGCCATCTTCAGCCCCGGCGACCTCTTGATAGCCGCGGGGGCTTTCATCTTCATCCAATGGGCCATGCTAGGGCCCCGCTGGATGCCCGCGGCCCTAGAAGAATGGGGAAAACGGCCTCTCGTTCGGGCCTTTTTCCTCTTCGCCTCCGGTTTAGCCTTGGGCTGGCTGTTTTTAGGTTGGGGGCTCTGGCCCCTCCACCGCTACTCTAGCGACCCCTGGGAGTTGTCCCGCGACCACCAAGAGACCTACCTCACTTTGGTGGCCGACTCCTATGGCCTGAACGGCGACATCCAGTTGGCCCGGAAGCGGCTGGCCGGCTTCGAGGAGGGGGAAATAAGGGACCTCCTCTCCACCCTCATCGAGAGGAACGAGACAAGGGGAGATATGGAGGCCTCCCAGAGGCTGCGAGGGTTGGCTGGGGGCCTAGGGTTGGCCTTGCCCCCACCGGAGGAGTGATCAGAGCCTCTCCATCTTGGCGTAACTAGCCAAAAGCCGCTTTGGTTCCATCCCCACGAAGGCCACCACCACTTCCTCGTCACCCCCTATCGCTTTGCTGGAGACCACGATCCCCTCCCCGAATTGAGGATGGAGCACCCGGTCACCGGGGGAGAATTGAACCACCGTGGGCCTGGCTTCCTCCGGGGGAGGTCTCCCTTCCAAACCTTTTATTAAATGGGTGGGGATATCCAAGAGGAAGCGGGAGGGGACGTTCACCTGGGAGAAGCCGCGCAGGGTACGACGGAAGGTGTGGAGGAGGTAGAGCCGCTCCTTGGCCCGGGTCATCCCCACATAGAAGAGGCGCCGCTCTTCCTCCAAGGCCTCCCTATCCTCCAGGGAGCGGCCATGAGGGAGCATCCCCTCTTCCAAACCGACGACGAAGACCACGGGGAACTCCAGCCCCTTGGCCATGTGTAAGGTGAGGAGGGTGGGGGCGTTGACCCGCTCATCGTAATTATCCACATCGGAGACCAGGGTCACCTCCTCCAAGAAGGTGGTCAATCCTACCCCAGGGGGCAGCCCTTCGTATTCTTTGGCCACGGTGCGCAATTCCATCACGTTGTTCCAACGCTCCTCCCCACCTTCCGTGCCATCGCGGATATAGTTGGCGTAGCCGGTCTTCTCCAACAATTGGTCGAAGAGGGCCAAGAGGTCCAGAGTCTGACCAAGGGCCATCAACTCCGCCAGGAGGTCGGCGAACCCCGAGAGGAGACGACGGCTTCGGCTATCCAAGGGGAGATCATCCCCCCCCTCCCTCACCCTCTCCAAGGCCGCGTATAGGGGCAGCCCCATCCTCTCCGCCCAATGGGTCAGCCGCTCTATAGTCTTGTGGCCGATGGCTCGGCGGGGGACGTTGATGATGCGCAGCAGGCTCAGGGCGTCATAGCGGTTATGGATGAGGCGTAAATAGGCGATGACATCCTTCACCTCTCGCCGCTCGTAGAACCTGGTGGCCCCCACCAGATGGTAAGGCATGCCGGCCCGCACGAAGGCGTCCTCTAGGGCCCGGGATTGGGCGTTAGTGCGGTACATCACCGCGCATTCTCCAGGCTCATACTTCCCCCTGGCCACTAGCCGCTCTATCTCCCCCAGGACGTATTGAGCCTCCTCCTCCTCGTTATAGGCCTCCACTACCGTCAAGGGGAGGCCCCCCTCCTTCTCCGTCCAAAGCCTCTTCTCCACCCGCTCCTCGTTCTTGGAGATGACCGCCTGGGCTGCCTCCAAGATGGCCTTAGTGGAGCGGTAATTCCGTTCCAGGAGGACTACTTTGGCCTCCCCGTAATCTTTAAGGAAGCGACGCACGTTGCGGAAATCGGCCCCCCGCCAGGAATAGATGCTCTGATCCTCATCCCCCACCACGAAGAGGTTACGGTGCTCCAGGGTCAAGAGTTTCAGGAGTTCATATTGGACCATATTGGTATCCTGAAACTCGTCCACCAGGACATGTCGATACCGCCGCCGATACCTCCGCAGGACTTCCTCGTTCCCCCGGAAGAGTTCCACCGTCTTGTTCAAGAGGTCATCGAAATCCAGGGCGTTATTGGCGGAGAGGAGGTCTTGATACCGCTTATAGACCCGCCCCGCCACCTCGTGCCAATAGGAGGTAGCGGGGAAGGCAGAGGGGGTGATCAATTCACACTTGGCGTTCGATATGGCCGCCAGGATGGCCCGGGGGGGATAGATCTTGCTATCGAGCCCCAACTCCTCGATGGCCTGGGCTACCAGGTTGGCCTGGTCGTTCTCGTCGTAGATGACGAAATCCCTGCTCAGGCCGGCCGGCTCGTTCTCCCGGCGCAGGATGCGAACGCAAGCGGCATGGAAGGTGCCGATGGTAACCTCGTGGAGTTCCTGTCCCAGGAGTTTGAAGAGGCGCTCCTTCATCTCTCGGGCCGCCTTATTGGTGAAGGTCACCGCCAAGAGGTGATAAGGCCTCACCCCTCGCTCCTTGATGAGGTAGGCCACCCGATGGGTGAGGACGCGGGTCTTCCCGCTCCCTGGCCCCGCCACCACCAATATTGGCCCCTCGGGGGCTTCCACCGCTTCCCGCTGAGCCGGGTTCAAGCCTTGGAGGATGTCCATTATTATCACCCTAGCAGATCTATATCTCTCCTACAACCTCATCTGTCACCATCACGACCATTCGCTTGCTATTCCCCTTTTCTGCCCGCTATCAAAGAACCGATATGGCGCTTTGGCGAGCGGGGCGAGACGCAAAATTCGTTTAAGCGATGTTGCCAGAGAGTTCCAAACGCCCGCTTCCTCCTTACCAGCCTAGGGTATTATAACCGATGGTCCTCTTAGGAGAGACGCCGGCCAAGATGACGCCGCGCCGGCCCATGATGACGGGACGGGTGGTGAAAGTGGGCATCTCCTTTCCTCCTCACTAAAAACGTAGATTTTGTTGAGTGCTATCGTTGGAACAAGGCGGAGGTTTGACCATCCTATTTGATTTTACCACATCTTTTGCCAAGCCACCTTCAGCACCTTGGAGAGTCGATCGAGGGCTCTGGGTTCGCCCAGATTTATTATTTGACTGAACCGCTAAAAGGTGCTATAATGATAATAAGTTGCTACTATGATATGATTCCGCTCCTTGTTAACTTCTAATTTTCCCCGGAAGACCTAAGAAGCAAATGAGCCTGCGGCAGCAGAATTCATGACCCATTTAGCATCCACCTGATGCGAGGTGAAAGATGAGCAATCAATTTGGGGAGCCTAACCCCGAGGAGTTGCCCCCCACCCCCTCCCTCAACATCGTGGAACTGGAAGCCAAGACCCTAAGTGACCTCCGGGAGATGGCCAAGGAACACGCCATCTCCGGCTACACCCGCCTGAAGAAGCAAGATCTGATATTGCGCCTGTTACGAGCCAAGGCGGAACAGATGGGACATATCTTCGGCGGAGGGGTCTTGGAGATCATCCAGGAAGGGATCGGCTTTCTCCGTTCCGATCATCTCCTGCCCGGGCCCGATGACGTCTACGTCTCCCAATCTCAGATCCGCCGCTTCGGGCTGCGCACCGGCGACCTGGTCATCGGTTTGGTCCGCCCTCCCAAGGACACGGAGAAATATTTCGGCCTGTTGCGGGTGGAGGCGGTTAATGGCCTCGACCCGGAGACGGCCAAGCGCCGCCCCCATTTCGACTCCCTCACCCCCATCTTCCCCCAGGAGATGTTCTGCCTGGAGACCGAGCCCCGCATCTTGACCACCAGGCTCATCGACCTCATCGCTCCCATCGGGCGGGGCCAAAGGGGCCTCATCGTCTCTCCTCCTAAGGCGGGAAAGACCACCGTCCTCAAACTGATCGCTAACGGCATTACCGCCAACCATAACGATGTCCACCTTATGGTTTGTCTCACCGGGGAGCGGCCGGAAGAGGTAACCGATATGGACCGCTCCGTGGAGGCCGAGGTGGTGAGTTCCACCTTCGACGACCCGGTGCAAAACCACGCCAAGGTGGCGGAGATGGCCTTGGAACGAGCCAAACGGTTGGTGGAGAGCGGCAAGGATGTGGTGATCCTTCTCGACTCCATCACCCGCCTGGCTCGAGCCTATAACCTCATCGTTCCTACCAGTGGCCGTACCCTCTCCGGCGGGCTAGACACCGCTGCCCTTTATCCCCCTAAGCACTTCTTCGGGGCAGCCCGCAATATCGAAGAGGGGGGTAGCCTGACCATCATCGCTACCTGCATCATCGATACCGGCAGCCGCATGGACGACGTTATCTACGAGGAGTTCAAGGGCACCGGGAACATGGAACTCCACCTCAGCCGGCGATTGGCTGAGCGGCGCATCTTCCCTGCTTTCGACATTGAACGCTCCGGCACCCGGCGGGAGGAACTGCTCCTGGAAGAAGAAACCCTCCAAAAGGTGTGGACTTTGAGGCGCATGATAAATATGCTGGGGGGGCTCGAGGGCATAGAGCCCCTCTTGGAGCGCCTAGCCAAGACCAAGGATAACCGCCACTTCTTGGAGACCCTAAATCAAGATGTCCTCTGAGGCCCAAGGTCCCTCCTACCCTTGGCCCTCTAGAGCCATCTTAAGAGGGCGACTACAAACCAGCGACCTAGCCCGTTATCTCTCTCACCTGGCCATTCTGGCCTTGGCCTTGCTCATGGCCTGGTTAGGGAACCTAAACCCCTATGAATTGGCCACCACTACCGAGTCGTCTTCTCCCTCGGCCTCAAACCCCCTCCTCCCTCGAAGGATCAAGGCCAAAGAGGCCGGCTTCTTGGTCAAGGCCACCCTTCCCTTCACCATCATCCCGGAGAGGCCACGGCGAGGGGTGGTCATTTATGTGGTTCAGTCCGGGGATACAGTCAGCGGCATCGCCCAGAAGTGCGGCCTCCAACCTGAGACCATCCAATGGTCCAACTCCGATATAGAACAAAATCCCGATCTCCTTTACGTGGGGGAGGAACTCTATATCCTGCCCATAGATGGCGTCTATCATCAGGTCCAGGCCAAAGATACCTTGGAGTCCATCGCCCAAGAATACAAGGTCGAGGTATCGGCCATCATGGAGTCTGAGTACAACCAGATCGCCGACCCCAACGTCCTGCCCGTGGGCCAGATGTTGGTCATCCCGGGAGGGAGCAAACCCTATGTGCCCCTGGTGGTATATGCTGGGCCGCCCCCCGCTGGCGCGGCGGAAGGAACGGGGAATTTCATGTGGCCCTGCAGCGGGGTGATAACCCAAAGTTACTGGGGCGGCCACCGGGCCATAGATATAGGCGCCCCGGCCGGAACCCCGGTCTATGCCGCCGATGCCGGCTATGTGTCGGCCGTGGGTCCATCGGGAGGATATGGCAACCACATCCTAATCAGCCACGGCGACGGTTGGGAGACCCTCTACGCCCACCTCAGCCAGATATTGGTCCGCGCCGGCACCTCGGTGGAGAGGGGACAACTGATAGGCCAGGTGGGAAGCACCGGCCTCTCCACCGGCCCTCACCTCCACTTCGAGATCCGCCAGTATGGCGTGCAACGTAACCCCTTCGGGCTTTTGCCATGAATTGACAAACATCAATTTAATGTATAATATAATTATCTTAAATATCAGTCTTATCCTCCTTTTGTCGAGAGGTTATCTCTTCCCGCTTGCCCGAGGAGAGGTAACCTCTTTTCATGATAATAAAGATGGGTGAGGGAAGGGTCCATATCGGCACCTCCGGTTGGAGTTACAGCCATTGGCGGGGGTTCTTCTACCCCCTGTATCTCCCCTCCAGGGAGTGGTTCTCCTACTATCGAGAGCATTTCCAGACCGTGGAATTGAACAACACCTTCTATCGCCTCCCGCCACCGGCTACCTTCCTGGCTTGGCACAGGCAAGCCACAGGGGGGTTCATCTATGCGGTGAAGGCCAGCCGATTCATCACCCACATCAAAAGGCTGCGCCAACCTGAAGAGGCCCTCCCCAAGTTTCTGGAGCGGGCCCGACTCCTGGGGGAGGCCCTGGGCCCCATCCTATACCAGTTGCCGCCCCGGTGGCAGCCCGATCTCCCTCGCTTAGAGGAGTTCATCGCTGCCCTGCCTCGCGACCTCATTCACGTCTTCGAGTTCCGGGACCCCCGCTGGCTCTGCGAGCCGGTCTTTCGCCTCCTGGAGGAGAACGAACTGGGCTTTTGCATAGTGAGCCTCCCCCAATTCCCCTGTCCCCTGAGGGCCACCAGCGAGGTGGTCTATATCCGCCTCCACGGCTCCCGCTTCCTCTATGGCAGCAGATATAGCCGGGAGGAGTTGGAGGAGTGGGCTGGATATATCACCTCCCTCCTGAAAGAGGGGCGCGATATATACGTCTATTTTAACAACGACGCTTTCGCCCACGCCGTGGAGAACGCCAAGGAGTTGCGATATCTGGTGGAGGGGGCTATGCTAAAAGGCGAGGAGGGGTTATGAAAGAGGCCATGCTCTATGAGAAACTGGAAAAGGAACTGGTGCATTGCTACCTCTGCGCCCATCACTGCACCATCAAGCCCGGAAGGGTGGGCATATGTGGGGTGCGGAGGAACGAGGGGGGCACCCTCCAGAGCCTGGTCTACGCTCAGGCCATCGCCGTCCAGGTGGACCCCATCGAGAAGAAACCCCTCTACCATTTCCTGCCCGGCTCTAGATCCTTCTCCATCGCCACGGTGGGCTGCAACTTCCGTTGCCTCTTCTGCCAGAACGCCGATATCTCCCAGGCCTCCAAGGGGCCAGGCTGGGAGGGGTCGGGCTATGATTTCCCTCCCTCCGAAGTGGTGGCTGGAGCCAAGAGGTACGGCTGCGCTAGCATCTCCTATACCTATACCGAGCCCACGGTCTTTTTCGAATACGCCTACGATTCGGCCAAACTGGCCCATGAGGAGGGCGTAAAGAACGTCTTCGTCACCAACGGCTACATGACCAAGGAGGCCCTGGAGGAGATAAACTCCTATCTCGACGCCGCTAACGTGGACCTCAAGGGGTTCAATCCCGAATTCTACCGCAAGGTCATAGGGGCGAGGTTGGAGCCGGTATTGGAGAGCATCGAGAGGATGCACCAGATGGGCATCTGGGTGGAGGTGACCACCCTGGTGATCCCCGGGCAGAACGACGAAGAGGGGGAGTTGAGGGAGATAGCCGGCTTCCTGGCCGGGATAGATGAGGAGATCCCCTGGCATATCTCCCGCTTCACCCCCCGCTACAAGATGACCTCTACCCCCTATACCCCGGTGGAGACCATCCACCGGGCCGTGGAGATCGGCCATGAGGAAGGGCTGCTTTACGTCTATGCCGGCAACGTGCCCAGCGACCCTTATGAGCACACCTACTGTCCCCACTGCGGCCAAGTGGCCATCGGTCGGATAGGGTATCAAATCCAGGTGAACCTCGAAGGACGCTCGTGTAAATCCTGTGGCCAGGAGTTGCCCATAGTTATCGAGGAAGGGAGATGAGCATAACTAAAGAAGCCATAAGAAGGTTGGCCGAGATGGAGCCGGGTGGGCAACTGGTGGCCAGCCTCTATTTTCCTCCCGGCGATAGGACAGAGGGCGAGGCCGCCCTTCGGCTCAGGAGCCTGATGAGCCAGGCCCTCGAACGGCTAGACTCCTGGGAGCCCGAACAGAGCCGTTCCGTGGAAGGGGATCTCGGCCGGTTGGAATCCCTGGTGGCGGAAGAGAGGGTGCGAGGCACCAGGGGCCTGGCCGCTTTCGCCTCCTCACCTTTGGGGCTGTGGAAGGTCTTCCGCCTACCCATGGAGGTGAGGGAAGAGTTGACCATCGACCTGGCCCCCCGACTAGCCCCCCTCATGGCTCTCTGGGAAAGGTGGCAGCGCTGTTGCCTGGCCTTGGTGGACAAGGGCCGGGCTCGCCTC
>CAYUAM010000075.1:0-8074 GCA_964442805.1 uncultured Anaerolineales bacterium
TTGGCCTTCCAGGAAGATCAATTCCCCTCCCTCGGTGGGGCGCACGGAGACGGAATAGTCCGCCCTCATCTTCTCCCTCCCTTCCCAGTAGAGGGCCAAATGCAGGCCCCTCTCCTCGGGGAAGGTATCATAACCCAACAATCGTAACCCTCCTTCAAAATCTATATCCAAGGAGTTAGAGATGAGAGGACGAAGCCGATAGGCTTCCCGTCCTGCCTGAATCAGGGTCACTCCTTGGGAAGAGAGGTGGGCCCCTGGGAGGTAAGGCAAGATGACCGCCGCCCCCTCCTTAGTCAGGAAGAGAAAAGCCTCCCCTTTCTCCCATTCCTTTCCTAACTCCTGGGCCCCTTTTATCTTTATATCTGGCCTCTCCCCCCAAATGGAGGTCAGATAGCCCAGGGCTAGGCCTTCTTCATATGTCCCCCCGATGGTGGCCCCCGGGGGAGGGTGGTCGGCCAAGATGGCCCAACCTGGCTCCAGCCCTTTATCTTCCACTTTGTCCCGTTGATCCGCCCAAGGGAAATTCACCCACAGCCGATTCGCTATCAGGAGGAGCAAGGCTAAGGGTATGAGGGCCTTAGCCCAGCGAGGCCAAGATGCGGATATCCTCACCGCCAGGACGGCTAGCCCCAAAACGACGAGGGGATACGCGGGCATCATTAGTTGGAACCAATTCCCAAAGCGATGGAGGTAAGCGAAGAGGGCGTAAGCCAGAAGGGTGCCATAGATCAGCCCTCCCCGGCGGCGACCCAAAAAGGCTATACCCAAGAGGCCGCCTATCAACACAGGAAGGGTCAACTCCCGGACGACCAGGCTGGGCATCTCCATGGGGATGCGGCCCAGCGACCAAGTGAATTCGTTGCGCGCCTGGCTGGTGGAGAGGAAATTGAGGAACCAAGCCCAGGCAGAAGGCCAATTGCCTACCCCCCGCCATTCGGGATGATGGGCTCCCTGCAGATAGAGATAAAAGTAACTGAAGAGGGGCAGGAGGGCCAAGAGGGCGGCTCGGGCTAAGAGTCCCCCTTGGCGGAGGAGGGACGGCCTCTTGCTGAGGATGAACCAAAGGAGGGCCGGCAGGGCCAAAAGCACCGTCACCATGTTGGCCAAGGCCAACCCCGCCAGGAGGGCCAGCCAAAGAAGGTATCTCTCTTCTCCCTTTTGATCCCAGAGATAGGCTAAAGCGACCATGAGGAGGATCTGGAGGACGCCGGTGGTATACACTTCGGTGGTCACGCTATAGTACCAGAAGAAATAGGTGGTGGCGTAGAAGGCGGTGGCCAGCCCGGAGATGAGCCACTCTCCTCCTGTGACCTCTAGTAGGAGGAGGTAGAGCACTAAAAGGGCACCCAAGCCCCAAAGGGTGGAGAAGAGGGAGAGGATCTCTGTGGGGTTGAAGAGGGGAGAGAGGAGTAGTTTCCCCATTCGAAACCAGGCCCAACCTAGCATGGTGTATAGGGGATAGCCGGGAGCGTTGGTAAGGCGGAGGCAGGCCTGAGCATATTGGTGGGTGATGAGGTCCCCCCCTTGGAGTTCCCGGGGCTCCAAGCCGTTGTCTAGGGTAACTAAATAGAGGAGGAGCGCGCCCAAGAGCACCGCTCCCCCCATTAGGAATTTCGCATCTACCTTTTTCCACGGCCTTACATTCAAGGGAAACCTCACGGGGCTAAGAGTGGATGTAGTTTTAACACCTTATAACCTTATGCAATCCCAGAGAGAGGCGAGCCAGGTGGACCCTATGGTTGAAGATGCAATCACGGAGACAGCCCCATCCACTGATGAGATGCTTTATCTTGCTATGACGGGAGATGGGGTCTTTGACGTAGATCAGGTCCCCATGGGGAAGAGGGAGACGGTCAAGGTCAGTCATGTAGGGCCATACCGAGTTCTTGATCACCTGGCCGTCGACTTTGCACCGCCAGTTAGGGGTATTGAAGAGACGCCGGTTCAACTCATGGCGGTAGCGGTGGGAACCGATGATGATTCCCTTGACCTTTCTCATAAGCCTCCCCCTCATTCAAATTCCTTCATGCTCCCGGGTTAACACAGGATCCCTGCCTCACTCTTTGAGGGGAGTTGGTCGGCATCTTACTGACTCCTGATATGCATATATCGGATCGAAGTGCGTATGTACTCCATGAGAGTAAGCCTATGGGGGTACATTCGGTTCTTGAGGGCGTAACCTTTCCATATTTTGTAGATGATCCAAGAGAGTCGATTCCTCGGCAATCTGAGGAGAGGTTTAACCAAAGGCAGGAGGAAGGGGAACTCGACTACTACCGCGAAGATCTTCTGCAGGTTCTCGATCCGTCGCTTCTCCAGGGGGCTCTTGAATTTGATTATGGTACTATCGCTCACCGAACCGCTCAAGTCGTCGAAGGTTCCCTCCATGAGCCCTTCCCTGAAGGCCATCTCCCCCAGTGCGGTCTTAGGGTAGGGTTGGTATAGGAAGACGTTGGCGTAAGAAGGACGGCACTCAATGTTGAGCTTCAGGGTGGCGAGATCCTCAGCCAGGCCTCCCTTAGGCAATCCTAACATGTTGTTGGTCATGAAGGCGATGCCTTGCTCTTTCAGGATGCGGGAGGCCTTCAAGATATCTTCCTTGCTCATACGACGGTTCAACACCAGGTCGCGTAGGTAGTCATCGGCTGTCTCCAGCCCGAAGCTGATGCTAACACAGCCCGCGCCTTTGATGAGAGTGACCTTCTCCTCGGTCAGGAGATCCGCTCGCGCCTGACACCAGAAGGGTAGGCCTATCTGTGCCCTATACTTCTCCGTGAACTCCCGCAGCCATCTTATGTTCAAAACGAAGGTGTCATCCATGAAGGTGATGAACTGCAGGGGATACCTTTTCCGCACCTCCTCTATCTCGGCGATGACGTTGTCCACACTCCGTCGCCTGATGCGGAGACCGGCCCCCCCATATAGATCCGAATAGGCTTTGTTGAAGCAAAAGGTGCAGTTGTACGGACAGCCACGCCCGGTGATGAAGGGCTTTACCTTGATCCCCCGACTGGCAGGCTGGGCTTGATAGAGGAGTTCCCGGTCAGGAAAGGGGAGCTGGTCCAGATCCTTGATCAAGGGGCGCAGGGGGTTCTTAATGATGCGCCCCCCTATTTTGAACCACCAGTTGGGGATCCTATCAAAGGGCTCATGGGCCCTCAGGGCGTTGAGAAGGTCTAGGGTGGCGTACTCCCCCTCCCCTCGGCAGAGGCCATCCACCCCTTCCTCCCTGATCATCTCCGGGAAGAAGATGGGGTGGGGACCACCGAAGACGGAGAGGACGGACAGTTGGGCCCTGAGGCGGCGATTCAGTTCCAAGTAGTAGTGCTGAGTCCCGGTATAGACGCTGTAACCTACTAGGTCTGGCTTCAGGCGAAGGGCTGCCTCTACGGGGTCTTCCTCGGTGGCTACTACCATGCTCACTCGATGGCCAGCCTTCTTGAGGATGCTGGAAAGGTGTAACACCCCGTGAGGTTCGTTATCTATCTCTTTGAAGATGAACAGGATATGCATACTAGGATTTGATGCGCATGAAATGTCTTATGGCCTCTACGTAATCCCGGAGGGAAAGGCGGGCCGGGTGGACCCTGGTTCGGAGGACATACCCCTTCCAGAGTTTGTTGATAAGCCAGAAGAGCCTATTCTTGGGGAGTTTGATGAGCAGGCGGATGAGGGGGAGGAGGAAGGGCCACTCCACGGCTATGGCGAAGAAGCGCTGCAGGTTCTCTACCTGGCGCTTCTCTTTGGGGGAGAACTTCAAGACGCTGCGGTCCCAACTCACCTCGCCCATATCGTCTAGGGTGCCCATCATCCACCCTTCCCGGCGGGTGAACTCTCCCAATTCCGTCCTGGGATAAGGCTGGAAAAGGAAAGCATGGGCATAGGCGGGGCGACATTCGATGTTAAGTTGTAGGGTGGCAAAATCATCCTCTAGGCTGCCCGAGGGGAGCCCCAGCATGTTGGTGGTAGTGAAATTCATCCCTCCCTCGCGCAACAGCCGGCAGGCGTCGAGGATCTGCTCCCGGCTCATATTCCTCCTCAAGAGTTCGTTCCGGATGCGGTCGTTGGCCGCCTCGATGCCCAGGCCCCCGCTTGCTTCAGGAGATGCACCTGCTCCCCTGTGACCAGGTTGGCCCTGGTGTTGCAGAAGAAGGGGAGGCCTATCCTCTGGGGGTATTTCTCCGCGAACTCCCGTAACCACTCCAAAGAGAGGACGAAGGTGTCGTCGAAGAAGACCACGAACTCCAAGGGGTAATTTTCTTTTACCTGGGCTATCTCCTCCAGGACGTTATCCACGCTGCGCTGACGGAAGCGCTTGCCCTTGCCGCGATACAGGTCGAAGAGGGCGTGGTTAAAACAATAGGTGCAATCATAGGGACAGCCCCGACCGCTGATGAAATGTTTTATTTTGCTACGACGGGAGATGGGGTCTTTGGCGTAGACTAGGTCCCTATCGGGAAGGGGGAGGAGGTCAAGGTCAGCCACGTAGGGGCGCACCGGGTTCCTGATCACCTGGCCATCCACTTTGAACCACCAGTTAGGGATGTCGAGAGCCAGGTCCCCGTCTTCCAGGGCGTTGGCCAGGTCCACCATGGCCCCCTCCCCCTCACCGATACAGATACCATCTACCCCTTCCTCCTCTATCATCTCCGGGAAAAAGGTGGGATGGGGGCCCCCAAAGACAGAGAAAAATTCGATCCCCTCCTTAAGGCGTCGGTTCAACTCATAGTAGTAGCGATGGGAGCCGGTGATGACGCTGTAGCCGATGATGGCTGGTTGGAACCTTTTGGCCACCTCTAGGGGGTCCTCTAGCCCATCCACGGCTAAGGCCACCTCATGGCCCGCCCCTTTCAGGGCGCTGGAAAGGTGCATGATGCCGTGAGGCTCATAATCTACCTGTTCCAACACGAAAAGTACGCGCACTTCGCCCCCTCTAGCCTACTCAACTGAAGCCCGTGAAGGGATAACAGCCATCTCCACAGTCAACCTAAACCAACTATGGCCACCTTAGATTCAGCCGTCTTTCGCTCCCCTCAGAATAGATGGCCGGTGAAAACCATCCAGATGAAGCCCACCAAGGGGCCCATTATGCCCCACAGGAGGTCGATCCCCAGGAAAGTTGGAGCCACGATGAGGAGGAGAAGCAACAGCGGCCCATAGCGCTCCAGGCGGGCCAAGGCGTAGGACCAGCGATGGGGGAGAAGGCCCACCGCCACTTGAAAGCCATCTAGGGGGGCTATGGGGATGAGGTTGAAGAGGGCCAGCCCCACGTTGACCAAGACGATGGTAGTCAATACCAACTCCAAGGAGGGGATGACCCGGCCTCCCAGGGTGGGGGCGATCAGGCCCCAGCGGATGGGCAGGGCGAAGGTGGCCGCGGCGAGGAGGTTGGCCAAGGGGCCGGCGAAGGAGACCATGGCCAACCCCCGCTTGGGGTTCCTTAGGTTGTAGGGGTTAACCGGGACCGGCTTGCCCCAGCCGAAACGGGCCAAAAGGAGCATGAGGGTGCCTAGAGGATCGAGGTGGGCTAGAGGGTTGAGGGTGAGACGCCCGTGGTATCGGGGGGTAGGGTCCCCCAGTCGGTTGGCCATCCAGCCGTGACAGAACTCGTGGACGTCTATGGCCACCAGCAAGGCTATGGCGTTAGCGATCAATTGGGCTAGGGTTAACCCTCCGAAAAGCATGCTCACCCTCTTAGCCTTTATTATATCATACCGAGGGGAGGGTTGGCCATCGCTCCGGGCCTGTGATATAATAGCCCCCGCCATGGAGATCCATTTGGGGGATGTGGTCCGTCTGCGGAAGAAACACCCTTGTGGCAGCGACGAGTGGGAGGTAGTACGTCTGGGGGCCGATATAGGCATCAGATGTCGAGGCTGCCGGAGGCGGGTCCTCTTGCCTCGCCGCACCTTCGAGAGGAGGGTGAAGGCCGTCCTCCCTTCAGAGAAAGATTCCCCCTAAGGAGGCACAGTGTCCCAGGAAGGAGGCTTCACCGCCGTCATCAGGAACAGGAATTTCCTTTTCCTTTGGATGGCCCAGGCCTTCTCTCAGACGGCGCAAAACGCCATCAATTTCGTGCAGATAGTGCTTATCGAGAAACTGACCGGCTCCAGCAGCCACATGGCCCTCATCATCCTAGCCTTCAGCCTCCCCGCCGTCCTCTTCAGTTCCCTGGCCGGGGTGGCGGTGGATCACCTCCCCAACAAACTGGTGCTGATGACCTCCAACGCCTTGAGGGTGCTCACCGTCTCTGGCTACATCTTTTTCCTCTATACCCTTACCGGAGGTTACCTCCTCACCGTCCTCTATCTCCTCACCTTCGTTTCGTCTACCATCGGGCAATTCTTCAGCCCGGCTGAGGCGACCACCATCCCCCTCTTAGTAGGGGAAAGACGCTTGCTTTCGGCCAACGCCCTCTTCAACCTCACCATCACCGTCACCCAAGTGGCAGGGTTCATCATCTTCGCCCCCCTGGCAATCAGGATCCTGGGGATACCCTGGTCCTTCGCCGTCATCGCCCTCATGTATCTGACGGCTACCCTCCTGGTTTCCCTCCTTCCCCACGACGTTCCCAAGTTGTCGCGCAATCAGCAATTATCTATCGTGGTCGCGGCATGGGAAGCGGTCCGCGAGGGTTGGCGTTTCGTGATCTCTCGTCGTCCTCTATATATGGCCATCATCCAACTCTCCTTGGTAGCCGGCCTCTTCATGACCTTGGCCATGTTGGCCCCCGGGTTCGTGACCCGGGTCTTGCACCTCACCCCGGAGGATGCAGTCTACGTCTTCGCTCCTGCCGGCGCAGGGCTCTTTTTGGCCACCTTCCTGGTGGGCCGGTTCGGCCACCAGGTCCGCCGGGAGAGCCTCTCCGATGCCGGCCTATTCGTCCTGGGCCTCTCCCTTTTAGGCCTATCTCTGGTGGCGGGAAAGATGGTCTTCTTGGGGAGCCTTTCCCCCTTGACCTTGATCAGCCTCCTCTCCCTGCTCATGGGCGCAGCGGTATCCATGGTCATCGTCCCCGCTCAGACGGTGCTGCAGGAGAGATCGACCGCGGAGATAAGGGGACGGGTCCTATCGATCTACTTCATGGTCTCCAATATGGCCGCCATCCCCCCTATGCTCTTCATGGGGGTGATAGCGGACCAAGTGGGCATCCTCCCGGTAATGACCTCTTTGGCTATAGCGGTCCTCCTCCTGGCCGCCTTCGATATATGGAGAACTCGTCAACTCCGGAAGGAGGCGGCATGAAAGTCAACTCTCCCTTACTGGCCCCCTCGCTTCCCCCTGGGAGGAAATAGGAGGGTAAGGTGTCCTTACCCTTCTCCATCCTGAGAAGAAAGGTCGGCGACTTCTCCCTTCGAGCCGAGGGGTCGGAGAGGCCCATCCTCCTCGGCATCCTCCTCCTGGCCTTCGCCCTGCGCCTATACCGGCTGGCCCATAGCAACGTCTGGTGGGACGAGGGGTGGAGCATCTGGCTGGCCCGGCGAAGCCTGGGGGAGATAGCCCTTATCACCGCCGCCGATGAGCACCCTCCCTTGCACTACTTCCTGCTCCACTTCTGGGACCGCTGGGTGGGCCAGGAAGCCTACCTCGTCCGTTTCTCCTCCCTGGCCTTGGCCCTCCTCACCGTGGCCCTCATCTATCGGTTAGGGAGAGCAGTGGCCGATGGCAAGGTAGGCCTCTTGGCTGCCCTCCTTCTGGCCATCTCCCGCTTCCATATCTGGTGGTCCCAGGAGATCAAGATGTACAGTCTGGCCGCTCTTCTCTCCCTCCTTTCCCTCTATCTATTCCTTCGCCTCCGGCGCGGCGCTGGCTGGGCCCTCTGGGCCTCCTTCGTCCTGGTCAACGCACTGGCCCTCTATACCCATTATCTGACCCTCCTCATCCTTTTGGCGGAGAATTTGACTTTTTTGCTCCTCTCCTTAAGGAAGGACAACTTCAAGGCTCTATTTTGGCCTTGGTTCTCGGCCCAAGGGGCCACTTTTGCCCTCTTCGCCCCCTGGCTCTATCTGGCCCTCACCCATCCCGCCAGTTGGCGCTCCCCGCCCCCCTTTCACTTCCCCCTCTTCCTCCGCCT
>CAYUAM010000076.1:0-8063 GCA_964442805.1 uncultured Anaerolineales bacterium
GGCTTTGGCTCATCGTCAAGGGGTACGTGAAGGAGATCGGCCTGGGAGAGGCGGTTACCCCCCATACTTTGCGCCACACCTTCGCCACCCACATGCTGGAAGGCGATGCCGACCTCATAAACGTGCAACAACTTCTGGGCCACGCCAACGTCTCCACCACTCAGGTCTATACCCAGGTGACTAGCGAACGGCTGCGGGAGGTTTACGACAAAGCCCATCCCCGGGCCAAGGAATGAAAGGAGAGAAAAATGGGTTATTTGGAAAGTCTGATGGGGCGGCAGGAGCGGGAGGTATTCAGGACCCGCCAACATTGGCTGGTGATTCTGTCTTCTCTTCTTCTAAACTCCGCGATCTCCCTTATCATAATCATAGGTGGCGTGACCTTGGCTCGCCTCCTCAGTCCCTGGGCCCTCCTGGGCCTTATCCTCGCCATCTTCCCTTTGGGCAAACTGGCCTTGGACCTCCTCCACTGGTGGAACGAGATCTATTTGGTCAGCAACCGACGGGTCATCCAATTGGAAGGGATCATCAATAAACACTCTATCGACTCCTCCTTAGAGAAGGTTAACGACGTGGTCTTGGAGCAATCGGCCTTGGGTAGGATCCTGGGCTATGGCAACGTGCAGATCCTCACTGCCAGCGAGATAGGGGTGAACCTTTTCCGGCGGGTGGCCAACCCGGTGCGATTCAAGACGGAGATGCTCAATCAAAAAGAGGGGTTGAGCGAATGGGAAACCTTCCGCACGCGGGCGGAGGGGGTGGGGAAGGAAGCCGCCCCGGCCAGCAACATCCCCCGGTTGATCGAGGAACTGGATGAACTGCGCAAGAAGGGGGTCATCACCGAGGAGGAGTTCCAGCGGGAGAAGGGGGAACTCCTGGAGAAACTGTGAGGCGGCCTTGTATCGGCGGGAGGATATCGAGAGGGTAGCAGAAGAGATAGGGGCTCGCAGCGGTCTATCGCCCCAGGTGGGGCTCATCACCGGCTCGGGTCTCAGCGCCTTGGCCGACGAGGTAGAGGGGGCGGTAGCCATCCCCTATGAGGAGATCCCTGAATTTCCCCCCACTACCGTGGAGGGACATCCGGGAGAGTTAGTTTTGGGCCATCTGGCCACCAAGAGGGTGATGGTAATGAAGGGGCGAGCCCACTTCTACGAAGGTTATTCCTTGGCCCAGATAACCTTGCCGGTGCGGGTGATGCGGGCCCTGGGGGCGGAGACCCTCATCATCACCAACGCCGCCGGGGGGCTGAACCAGGGGTTCCGAGTGGGGGACTTGATGCTCCTCACCGACCACATCAATTTGGTGGGGATGGCCGGCCATAGCCCCCTCTTTGGGCCCAACGATGAGCGGCTGGGGCCCCGCTTCCTGGGGATGACGGAACCCTATGACCGCCAACTCCGCCAGGTGGCTTTGGCCGTGGGGCAGGAGTTGGGGCTGAAGTTGCGGCAGGGGGTCTATGCCATGTTGGGCGGCCCCACCTTCGAGAGCCCAGCAGAGATAAAATTCCTCCGCCTCATGGGGGCCGATGCGGTGGGCATGTCCACCGTCCCCGAGGTGGTGGTGGCCCGCCACGGGGGGATGAGGGTCCTGGCCATCTCCCACATAAGCAACTTGGCACTGGCTCAAGAGGAGGAAGAACAGGAAGCGGAAGGTCATCTTCATCAGGAAGTCTTGGAGTCCGGGGAGAGGGCTTTGCCCAACCTTTCGGCCTTGATCAAAGGGGTCCTGAGAAGGATCTGAGAGGGGATGGGAAAGGGCGGATGGGGGAACGGGGCTCCTCGTTCCCCTTTTTCACATAGAGGGCTATAACTAGGATGAAGACGCTGGTCGATTTCATCGCTGCCATCGCCCCGGGGATATACGCTGCCTGCGGGGTGGGAATCCTGATCTCCCTAGGAGTGATCCTATCGGCCTTGAGGGAGAGGAGGGTGGCTCGCCTGACCATGGAGAAGGAGAGGGCCTTCGCCCGAGCCTGCCGGGCCGGCCAAGCCATAGGTTTATTATTCATAGCCATGGGGCTAGTGGCCTTCGTTCAATCCACCGTGGCCCCGGCCCTGGCTCGCCTCCCGGGGGAGGAACTCCCCGGAACCATGGCCTCCCCTCCAACTCCGGCCTCCACCCCCCAGCCCGTCACCCCTACTCCCACCCTGGAGCGGCCTACCAGGCCAGCCATCATCGTCGTTCCCGCCGAGACGCCAGTGAGCGCCACCCCCACCTCATTGCCATCGGCCTGTCCCAACCCTCAGGCTAGGATCACCTCCCCTGGAGCCGGGGCTACCGTTAGAGGCAAGGTGGAGGTCCGAGGCACGGCCAACATAGAAAGGCTCTCCTTCTACCGGCTGGAGTATGCCCCGGGCACCTCCCCCTCAGAGTGGCGCTTTATCGAGATCGTTCGCCAGCCGGTGGAGGATGGCCTACTTCTCGTTTGGGACACGGCGGGGCTCGAGCCCGGCCCCTATTCCCTGCGCCTGACCGTGGTCGATAAGACGGGCAACTATCCCGAGCCATGCGTGGTCTCGGTAACATTGGAGTGAGAGATGGAAAATAAGAGAGTAGCGATCACCTTGGTGGTTCTAGTGGTAGCGGTTTGTCTGGTGGCTAACCTCTGTTTGGCCACGGTGGCGGTGGGCTGGAGGGTGGCTTCCCAGCCCACTCCGACGGTCGAAGGGATTCCCACCGCCACCTCGGCGGTTCAACCCCAAGCCACTCCCACCTTCCAGCCTTTGCCCACGCTGGAGGCAACTCTTACTCCCACCGAGACCCTGAAAACCTTGGAGGAGACGGAGGTGCCCCCGCGGGATATGATCTCCCTGGCCCAGCGGCTCAAAGGCGTGAAGGAGCCCATCCCCTTGGTGGTGAAGGAGAGCCCTCCCAGTTATAAAGTGGGCGATGAGGAGACCTTCTGGGCCTCCAACGTGGATACCGATGAGCATTTCCGGGTCACCGCCACCTTGCGCTATATCACCCCCCACCTCTATATGTGGGTGGAGAAGGGCGTCGATGTGAACTTAGATGACCTCAAGAGGGCGGCCGATCTCTTCGAGGAAAAGATATACCCTACCGACCGGGAGTTCTTCGGCACGGAATGGACGCCGGGGGTGGACAATGACCCCCACCTCCACATCCTCCACGCTCGGGGGCTGGGGGATTCGGTGGCCGGCTACTTCTCGGGTCCCGATGAGTTCTCCCACCTGGTCCACCAATATTCCAACGAGCGGGAGATGTTCTACATCAACGTGGAGAACGTCACCGTGGGCGACGATTTCTACAACGGCGTCCTGGCCCATGAATTCCAACACATGATCCATTGGTATAACGACCGCAACGAGGACACCTGGCTGAACGAAGGCTTCTCGGAACTGGCCGCTTACCTTAACGGCTTAGACGTAGGGGGCTCCTATATCGCCTACGCCATGCAACCCGATACCCAACTTAACTCCTGGCCCGATGAACCAGGGGAGGCCGGCCCCAACTACGGGGGAGCCTACCTTTTCACTTCGTACTTCTTAGAGCGCTTCGGGGAGGAGGCCACCCGCGCCCTGGTGGCCAATAAGGAGAACGGCATCGTCAGCGTGAACGACGTCCTGGCGGAGTTAGGCACCGGCTACACCTTCGAGGACCTCTTAGCTGACTGGGTGATAGCCAACTACCTGGACGATCCGGCGGCGGGGGATGGCCGCTACGATTATGAGGCTCTGACCATGAGGATCGTGGTAGAGGAGTCAGTATTCGACTACCCGGCCCAGGCCCAAGCGGAGGTCCATCAGTACGCCGCGGATTATATCGTCCTGGAGCGGGCCGATGTGCCGGTGAAGATCGAATTTCAAGGGGCCACCCTGGTGAAAGTGGTGGACAACGAGGCCCATAGCGGGACCTACCAGTGGTGGTCCAACCGGGGCGACGACAGCGACATGACCTTGACCCGGGCCTTCGACCTGGGCGAGGTGGAGAAGGCCACCCTGAGTTATTGGGCCTGGTACGATATCGAGGAGGACTGGGATTACGCCTACCTGGAGGTCTCCGCCGATGGGGGGGAGACCTGGAAGACGCTGCCCGCCACCTCCACCACCGACACCAACCCCAACGGCAATAACTACGGCTGGGGCTACACCGGCCAGAGCGGCGGGGGTAGCCCGCAATGGATAGAGGAAGAGGTGGACCTGAGCGATTACGCCGGGCAAGAGATACTCCTCCGCTTTGAGTATATCACCGACGACGCGGTGAACCGCCCCGGCTTCTGCGTGGACGACATGGCCATCCCGGAGATAGGCTACCAGTACGACGCCGAGAAGGGCGATGACGGCTGGGCGGCGGAGGGGTTCATACGGATGGATAATATCCTGCCCCAGGAGTGGATAGTGCAGGTGATAGAGTTAGGGGCGGAGACGGCGGTGAAGCGAATGGCCCTGGACGAGGGGCAGCGGGGGGAGTATGTGATTGAGGGCTTCGGCCGCGGGGTAAATAGGGCCGTATTAGTCATCTCCGCCCTGGCCCCCGCCACCTCGGAGGCGGGTATCTACCGCTACGCCATAGCGCCGGTGGAGTAGCACATTAGCTGGTTCGTCATGGTGTTGCTCTCTGCGAAATGTGTGCTAATCATGGTTTAGCCTGTTGCGTAATAATATGTAAAGTCTGCTGGCTTTGACTGGTGGTAATTTTTCTGTTAGGCTTGACAAGCGAGCAGGCAGGTTTGTCTCATGAATACACAATTGATTTACAGTGGCAAGTTAAGCGAACGGGAAATGCTGACCACTATCCCTACCGTCTCACTCCAGGAAATCGCAAGTTTTGGGCAGGCAGGACTAGACGGCTGGGAGAATAGGCTCATTTTCGGTGATGGCTTGCCAATCTTGAAGACCTTGCTCGAAGAGCCCAGCGTTGCAGGGCAAGTTAGGCTAGTGTATATCGACCCGCCGTTTGGAACTAATCAAGAGTTCAGAAGTGGAATCTCACGAACGGCAACGGTGAGTGCAAGCGGGAAAGACAAAAGTGCTTATGAAGATACGCTAGTAGGAGCAGAGTATCTAGAGTTTCTGAGGAGAAGACTGATCTTACTTAGAGAACTGTTGGCGAACGATGGGTCGATATATGTGCACATCGATTCGAAGATAGGGCACTATGTCAAAATCCTCATGGATGAGGTCTTCGGTCAGGAGCGATTTATCAACGACATAACTAGGGTGAAGTGCAATCCCAAAAACTTCCCGCGCAGAGCCTACGGCAATATAACGGATATGATACTCTTCTACTCCAAAACCGCTCGGTATGTTTGGAACGAGCTGCGAGAGGAAATGACTGAGGAGGATACTCGCAGGCTGTTTCCCAAGGTAGATGAGGATGGTAGGCGATATACTACCACGCCGTTGCACGCTCCTGGAGAAACCAAGTATGGCCCGACTGGTCTCCCATGGAAGGGGATTGACCCACCGAGAGGAAGGCACTGGAGATATCCCCCTGATGAGTTGACCAGGCTTGATGAGCAAGGGTTGATCGAGTGGTCTTCCACACGCAACCCAAGGAAGAAAATCTACGCAGATGAGGCCACTCAAAACGGCAAAAAGCGACAGGACATCTGGTATTTCAAAGATCCCCCTTATCCGTCGTATCCAACGGAGAAAAACCTAGAGATGTTGGAGACGATTGTGCAAGCGTCCTCCAACCCCAATGATATAGTGCTTGATTGTTTTGCAGGCTCGGGTACGACGCTTGTCGCAGCAGGAATTCATGGTAGACGGTGGATAGGTATCGATAACTCCGAGGTGGCTATTAAAGTTGCGCATGATCGGCTGTTATCAATGCCAGAAGTGCGAGCTTTCACACTTCTCCGGGAAGATTCCGAAAGGTCATAGAGCAGAACATGAATGAGTGGATTCGGCGAAGTATAGAACTCGCGAAGCAGAGAGATTACCTAGATCGGCTCTCGCAGATATATGCAATTCCACATGAGTTGCGGCGTCCTATTGACCGGGAGACTCGGCACCAAATTCTTAAACTTTTCGAGAGTCGGGATGCAGTAGGGCTAATTCGACTCCTCATGGGCTTGAAAAAGTTCCCTTTCCAAGACCCCTATATCGGATCACTGAGAGTGGACGAGGGGGCCATAACGAGAAACCCACAAACTGTGGAGCGGATAGCAAGGATCCTCTATACGATGGGGCCTGACAAAATTATCGAAGGTTTAGAAGAGCCGCCACAACCCAACCGGCAACTTGGCGCTCTCTTTAAAAGGTGGCTACGAACATCACAATATCCGTTCTTCTCTGAAGAAGACTTTGTTGGAGCGGACGGGATATCATTTCTTCGAGGAAGCAATGGAAAACTAAAGGAATTTGCGGACAGGATTCTACGTTGCCAGCTAGAGAAGCGTCCGGACTTTGTAGCAAAAACTCCGAGAGGCTACATTGTTGGTGAGGCGAAGTTCATTACGACCGGTGGTGGCAATCAGGACAAATCTTTCAGGGAAGTAGTGCGGTTTCTGCACGAAGAAAAGGGGGAAGCCATCCGCGTGGGCTTGCTGGACGGCGTCGTGTGGCTTACTGACACCGGCCTCTATGCCACAATTCGAGAGGTAGAGCACCCCGCAATGACCGCCCTTCTGCTCAATGATTTCTTGCAAGCGCCACCATGAGATACTTTTTATCGAAACTCCTCTTCCGTAGGACGGGGCTTTGTCGGGCTAAAGCCCCTGACCCAGTTCCGTCAGGACAGGCCGACGCTACGTTGGACAAGGCGTGGCGATAAGGTCGTATTCTAAGGCCCCCGTTACCCGCACGGGGGCGAATTCGTTTAGGAGGAGTCCCCCCTCCACCAGGACCATCCCATCCACCTCCGGGGCGTCGCGGTAGGAGCGGCCGATACTTATCCCCTCCCCCCTCCCCTCGATGAGCACCTCCAATTCCCGGCCTATGAAGGCTTGGTTCTTCTCCCTCGATATCCCTTGCTGCAACTCCATGGCCCGCAGGCGGCGCTCCTCCTTCACTTCTTGGGGGACCTGGCCGGGTAGGGAGGCAGCCTCCGTCCCCTCCTCTTGGGAGTAGGTGAAGACCCCCACCCGGTCGAAGGCCATCTCCTCCAGGAAGGCCAGGAGGGCCTGGAATTCCTCCTCCGTCTCACCGGGGTAGCCCACGATAAAAGTGGTGCGCAGGGCGATGTCTGGCATGGCCCGGCGGAGGCGAGCGATGAGCCCCCGCACCTTGCCCACATCATGGGGCCGCTTCATCCGCTTCAGGGTGGCCGGGTGGGCGTGCTGGAGGGGGAGGTCTATGTAGTGGCAGACCTGAGGGTGCGAGGCCATGGCCTCTATAAGGCTGTCGCTGATGTGGCCGGGGTAGGTGTACATCAGGCGCAGCCAAGCCAGATCGGGGACGGCGGCCAAGATGTCCTCAATGAGATGGGGGAGGCCATCGTGCTGGCCCATGTCGTGGCCGTAGGCGGTAGTATCCTGAGCGATGAGGATTATCTCCTTGGCTCCCTGAGCCACCAGTTCTTGGGCCTCCTTCAAGATGGCCTCTCGAGGCTTGCTCATATAGGGGCCCTTGATCTGGGGGATGGCGCAGAAGGCACAGGGGGCGCTACAGCCGTCGGCGATTTTGATATAGGCAGTGGCACAACCCTCCACTCGGCGAGGGATGGGGTGAGCGGCCACGTAACGGACGCTGGAAGGGGGGAGTTCCAGGAGCGGCCCCTCCCCCCGCTTCTCCAGGGCCTGCACCAGGGCCGTTATCTCCGGCCAGCGCTGGGTGCCGATGAGGCCATCTATGCCGGGGACCTCCTGGGCCAGGGCGGGGCCGTAGCGCTGGGAGAGGCAGCCGGCGGCGATGAGCCGCTGGTCGGGGCGCTTGGCCCGGGCCAACTCCTGGAGCGCAGCCAGGGATTCGGCCCTGGCTAGGTCGATGAAGCCACAGGTATTGACTATGAGGAGATCGGCTTCGGAGGCCTCCTCGACCAATTCATGGCCGGCTCGAAGGAGGAGTCCTTTTATACCCTCCGAATCGACGCTATTCTTGGGACAGCCCAAGGTCAAGAGGAAAACCCGCAGGGGCAGCCTCTCAAGTTGGGGGGCC
>CAYUAM010000077.1:0-3701 GCA_964442805.1 uncultured Anaerolineales bacterium
TGGTCAGTTCCAGGTCGGTATGGTCCTCGGCGATCTCGAAGGAGATGCCCTCGAAGTTGATAAGCGGCCGGCCGAAGAGGATCCTTTGCTTGGTGTAATCCGCGCCGATCTCCAACATCCTCTCCGCCGCGCCGGTGCAGGCGGAAGCCACCACGATGCGGGCCACATTGAAACCTTCCATATTCATGTGAAAACCTCGGCCCACCTCGCTCAAACGATAGTAGTCCGGGATCTCCACATCCTTATAGACGAAACCGCCGGTGGAGAGCCCCATGCGGCCCATATCCCTATAGACGCTGGGGGTGATGCCGGGCAGTTTAGCCGGGACGTAGAAGAAGGTCATCCCTCGGTGGCCCTTCTCCGGGTCGGTCAGGAAGAGGCTTAGATGGCCACCCCCTCGAGTAGTGGCCTCGGTGACCCCGCTGATGTAGACCTTCTCCCCGTTGATGACCCACTTGTCGCCCTTCTTGACCGCGGTGGTGGTGATGGCCCCTACATCCGACCCCCCCTGGGGCTCGGTGGTATTGATGCCCATGAACCACTCCCCGGAGGCCACCTTGGGCAGCACTTCCCTCTTCAACTCCTCGCGGCCATATCTGGCCACAAGGTAACTCCAACCGAGGCAAAGCAAGGTGTAGACGGGGAGGGACATGCTGAGTTCCGCCCGGCCCAGTTCGTGTATGGTGATCATGGCGTAGACCATCTCTTGGCCGGGCATAGCGCATCCGCCGTACTCCTCGGGGATGGTTATGCCGAAGACGCCTAACTCGGCCATCCCCTTTATTATCTCCTCGGGGATGCCAGCCTCCTTCTCATCGATCTCCCGAGCCCGGGGCTCGATGTTCTTCTCGGCGAACTCCCGGACCATCCTCCTCCAGAGTTCTTGCTCTGCGGTATAACGGAAATCCACCTCCATTCCTCCTCTTGAGAGAATTTACCGAAGCGCCAGAATAATACCACGCCCTCCCCCCTAGTGTCAAGCCACAGACCAAGCGCCTGTCCCAAAAAAGGCTCCGGGCGCACAAAAAGCGGCTCCCCGTCAGAGGAACCGCCGCTTTCATGCCGAGGAGGGGACTCGAACCCCTATGGGCCTACACCCACTGCGCCCTGAACGCAGCGCGTCTACCTATTCCGCCACCTCGGCCCACCCTTAGTCTATCGCTGATCCTCCCCTTTGTCAACTGGGCCCAGCCTCGCTGACCAGCACTCGCTTGGTCTTCACGTACCAATCGGCGATAGTGCGGAAGCGGTCGCTGGGGGTCATCAAGGCTCCCAACTGCACCCCTTTGACCCTCTCATCGAGAGCGTAATTGTAGATGGGGTAATAGAGGAGGAGGGCCGGCACCTCCTCCACGAATACCTCCTGGAAACGCCGGTAGAGTTCGGCCCTCTCAGTTCGGTCAGTGGTGATGCGAGCCGCCTCCAAAAGTTCGTCGGCCTCCCGATTGACGAAACCGCTATAATTTTGCCCCTCATCGCTTACCTGGGTGGAATGCCACATCTCGTAGAGGTCGGGGTCTGGCGGCAGGTTCCCCCAACTGTAGAGGAGGGCGGTGAATTGACGGGGCCGTAGGGCCTCCTGCACCACCTCTGGGGTATCCAAGACCTCGGTGCGCACCCTCACTCCCACCTCGGCCCACTCCCGAGCCATCTCCTCGATGATGCGCAACCTCAAAGGGTCCTCGTTGGTAAGGAGGGGGAACTCTAGAGGCACCCCCTCTTTCTCCCGAACGCCATCTTGGTCGCTGTCTATCCACCCTGCTTGATCCAGGAGGGCTTCGGCTCGACGCGGGTCATAACCGTAACGTTGGATATCCTGGTTGTAGGCCCAAGAGTTGGGAAGGATGGGGCTATGGGCCACTACCCCCTGTCCATCCAGGATCTGATCGATGATCCTTTGCCGGTCTATGGCCCAAAGGAGGGCCTGCCTCACCTCCTTCTCTTGGAAGACCGGGGCCTCCAGGTTGAGAAAGACCAGGGTATAACCGGAGAGGGGGGCAGAATAGAGCCTCAGCCCTTCCTCCTGGCGCACCTCGCTCAGGTCCTGGGCCAGGACTTGGCTGATCCCCTCCACCTCCCCCCGCCCATAGGCGTTGAAGATGGCCCTATGGTCCGGATAGAATTTGAACTCGAGCCGCTCCAGGTAAGGCTTCGGCCCATAGTAGTGAGGGTTGGCCTCCAGGACTATATGATCCGCCGTCAACTCTACCACTCGGAAGGGGCCCGTGCCCACCGGCTGGAAGTTGAAAGGGTGGGGTAGAAGTTCCCTCGCTGGGACCCCTTCCAGGAGGTGCTGAGGCAAGATCCCCAGGGAGGTATGGGCCAGGAAGGGGGCGAAGGGCTCCGGGAGGGTGAAGGAGACCACCTTTTCCCCCTCGGCTTTTACCCTCACCGCTCGCCAGAGGGTGGCCAATTCGGGAGGGCCCTGGAATTCGGGCTCTTGCAAGGCGCGGACGGTGAAGGCTACGTCCTCGGCGGTGAAAGGGGCACCGTCGTGCCAAAGGAGGCCATCCCGTAGGTAGAAGGTGTAGGTGAGGCCATCCTCCGAGATCTCCCAGCGCTGAGCCAGGTCGGGGATCACCTCTCCCTTCTCGTTGATCTTGGTCAGGCCAGAGAAGATCAGGGAGACCAGGTCTGCGTCCGCTTGATTATATTGGCTGAAGAGGGGGTTGATAGCCGCGGGGCGTCCAGCCAGCCCCTCCACGTAGGTCCCCCCTCGGTCTGGTACCACCACGGTGGTGGTCGAATAGGCCAGATAGGCCAAGAAGAAGCCCAGGATGAGGACGCCCACCACGGCCACCAGGGCTTGCCAACGGAAATAGCGTATCAAGGGCTTCCTTTCAGGCCGGCTGGAGCATCACTGCTATCAGGGAGACGAGGAAGAAGAGGCCGCTCAAGACGATGGCTAAATTGAAGAGCGTCTTTTCCGCCCCTCGTCTGGTCTTGTAGATCCCGGCCCCCAGGGTGCCGCTCAACCCTTCGCCCTTCACCTGGAGCAGGATGACCGCTATCAGGGCTATGGATATGATGATCTGTACTATCTGCAGATATTTGACCAAAGGTGACCTCCTGCCTTTTATTATATCCGCCTTCCCTAGGGGGAGCAAACTAGGTGGGCAAGAAGAAGGCGATGGCGAAGATGGTGATGATCAGTTCTGCCGCTTTGCCCAAGGTGCTGTTCAGGAGCCCCCCTACCCGAGGGCCAGCCCGAAGGGCCAACTCCTCCGTGGCCATCCCCAATATCCCGGCCAGGGGGACTACCCCCAGGGCAGCGGCTATGAAGACCAGGCGAGGATCGAGGTCCAGAAAGGAGACTACTATGGCCAGGGGCACGAAAAGGAGAAATTAGTTAAGGTATTTCATCTTTACACCTTTGGGGGGTCGGGAGGCTCATCGCCGGGCCAGGCGTAAGATCTTCTCCACCGCCTCTTCCGCACCCTTAGTGGTATCAACGACCAAATGGGCGTGGCGGATGGGTTCCTGTCGGGAGGCCATCCGTCGGTAGATTTTCCAGTCGGCATCAGAGGCTACTTCCTCTCTCCCCGGGCGGTTTTGCAACCGTTCCTTCACCACCTGCTCCGGGGCCACGGTCCTAACCACCACCAACTTGGCCCCCGCCTCCCTAGCGCTCCGATAGACCAACTCCCTATGGTACTCCACCAGATTGGTGGCGTCGTAGATCACCCTGACTCCCCTCCGCA
>CAYUAM010000077.1:3801-8053 GCA_964442805.1 uncultured Anaerolineales bacterium
CTATGGTACTCCACCAGATTGGTGGCGTCGTAGATCACCCTGACTCCCCTCCGCAGGAGCCTGTCTATGAGGGCATGACAAGTGCGATGGACCCAACGGCTCTCTTCCGCCGTATATCGCGGCTGGGGGAAGAGGATCTTACGCACTTGGTCGCTCTCGATGATGACGAAGGGAAGGGCAGCGGTCAAGCGACGGGCCAAGAAACTCTTCCCCGTACCCGGTAGGCCGCTGAGGAGGACCAGTATGGGTTGAGCGGTGGTCTCCTCGGTGCCATCCAACGTACTCTCAACCTTGGCCACCGCCTGAGCCAAGTCGAAAAAAGGCTCCACTTCCACGACTACTATATTATAGGGGAGGGGCATGCTTTGGCAAGGCAGAAACGCTAGCATTTCACCCCGTTTTCTGGTATAATTTAATTAGGTTAATGATTAGGGGGAGACGTGAGTTCTAGGTGGCTTAAGAACGGCCTGGTTTATCTCCTCATCCTGGTGGCGGTAGGAGCCCTATTCTTCAACGTCTTTTTTTCGCCCTCCCCAGAGATGAGCCAGATAGCCATTAACGAGGTGGCCCAGGCGGCCAAGGAAGGCCGCGTGGAGAAGATAGTGATCAGCGGCGATGAACTGAAGGTCACCCTGGAGGGCGGGAGGACGGTCCTCTCCCATAAGGAACAGAACGCCAATCTGATCGAGGTTCTCAGCCTCTTGGGGGTGAGGGAGGACCAGTTAAGCGCCATCTCCATTCAAGTTGAACAGCCCAGCGGATTCGGCAATTGGATCGCCATCCTCACCTCTCTCCTGCCAGCCCTCCTCTTCGGCGGATTGCTCCTCTTCATGATGCGCCAAGCCCAAAGCGGGAACAACCAAGCCCTCTCCTTCGGCAAGAGCCGGGCCCGCCTCTCCACCGGCGATAGGCCCACCGTGACCTTCGCCGACGTGGCCGGGGTGGAGGAGGCCAAGCAGGAACTGCAAGAGGTGGTAGAATTTCTCAAGGAACCGGAGAAGTTCATCGCCCTGGGGGCTCGCATCCCTAAGGGGGTCTTGATGGTGGGCCCGCCGGGGTGTGGCAAGACGCTGATGGCTCGGGCCGTGGCCGGGGAGGCGGAGGTCCCCTTCTTCAGCATCTCTGGCTCCGAGTTCGTGGAGATGTTCGTGGGTGTGGGGGCGGCCCGAGTGCGAGACCTCTTCAACCAGGCCAAGAGGAACCACCCCTGCATCGTCTTCGTGGATGAGATAGACGCCGTGGGCCGCCATCGGGGCGCCGGCCTGGGGGGGAGCCACGATGAGAGGGAGCAGACCCTGAATCAGATTTTGGTGGAGATGGACGGCTTCAATACCGACACCAACGTCATCGTCATCGCCGCCACTAACCGGCCGGACATCCTAGACCCAGCCCTCCTTCGCCCCGGTCGCTTCGACCGGAGGGTAGTCTTGGATCGGCCGGACATGAACGGCCGTCGGGCCATCCTAGGCATCCACGCGCGGGGTAAACCTCTGGACTCCATGGTGGACCTGGACGTGGTGGCCAAGCAGACCCCTGGCTTCTCCGGCGCCGATATAGAGAACCTAGTCAACGAGGCTGCCATCCTGGCCGCCCGCCGCAACAAGAAATCGATCGGCATGGAGGAGATGCAGGAGGCCATCGAGAGGGTCATCGCCGGCCCGGAGAGGAAGAGCCGCCTCATCAGCGAGGAGGAAAAGGAGATCATCGCCTATCACGAGGCCGGACACGCGGTGGTGATGAAGATGCTCCCCCATTGCGACCCGGTACATAAGGTCTCCATCCTCGCCCGAGGCATGGCCCTGGGCTATGTCATGCCCCTCCCCGAAGATGACCGTTATCTCATGGCCCGCTCCAAATTCCAAGACGAGTTGTCGGGGCTCCTGGGTGGCCGGGCCGCGGAGGAACTGATCTTCAAAGATGTCACTACCGGGGCAGCCAACGACCTGGAGCAGGCTACCAAACTGGCTCGCAAGATGGTCACCGAGTATGGCATGAGCGAGAAACTAGGCCCCCTCACCTTCGGCCATAAGGAGGAGTTGGTCTTCCTGGGTAAGGAGATCGGGGAGCAGCGCAACTACTCCGAAGAGGTGGCTAAGACCATCGACGAGGAGGTCCGCCGCATCATCACCCAGGCTCACCAGATGGCCCTCAAGATCCTCACCGAGAACAAAGACAAACTGGTGAGGTTGGCCAAGAAACTGATGGAAGTGGAGGCCTTAGAGGGACGGGAATTGGAGGCCGTCTTGGCCTGAGGGCCTCAAACCATTTATCGCAAGCCGAAGCCAAACAGGGTTTCGGCCTTTTTTGTGAGGAGGATTATGGAGATAGCGCCTGGCCTAAAAGGTGAACTGCGAATGGTGGTCAAGGAGGAGGACACCGCTCGACACCTGGGCAGCGGCAAGGTCAACGTCTTGGCCACCCCCCGCATGGTCTCCCTCATGGAGAACGCCAGCGTGGCCGCCGTGGAACACCTCTTGCCGGAGGGACAGGCCACCGTGGGAGGGGAGATAAGGGTGCGCCACCTCGCCGCTACCCCCATGGGGATGGAGGTGGTGGTCCAGTCGGAGTTGACCGAGGTGGAGGGAAGACGGTTGACCTTCCAGGTAGAGGCCTTCGACCAGGTGGAGAAGGTGGGGGAAGGGACCCATATCCGCTTCATCATCGACCTGGACAAATTCCGGGAGAGGATCGAGAAGAAGACAACCCCTTCTCCAGGAAAATGAGGGGTTACATGGAGAGCGAGGCCTAGCCTCGCTCTTCTCACGAGGCCCTGGCCTTCCGGCAGATATCGGCCATCTCCGGCAGGACCTGGGCCACATCCTCGCGAATGACCACCTCGGAGTAGCCATCAGCCCGGGTGGGCTGAAAGTTGACTATGACCAGTTTGGCCCCGCTGCGGCGAGCGATGAGGGGGAGATGGGCCGCCGGGGTGACCTCCAAAGAGGTGCCCGCTATCAACATCAGGTCGCAAATTCTTGCCTCCTCCCAAGCGGCATCGATGGCCTCCTCCGGCAACATCTCCCCGAAGAGGATGACATTGGGCTTCATCATCCCCCTACACCTTTGGCAGCGTGGCGCTTGACGCTCTTGCACGTACCTCTCCCAGAGGAGCGCGGCGGGGATTAGGTCCCCACAATTCAAGCAAACCGCCTCTCTAGTATTGCCGTGGAGTTCTATCACCCTCTTGGAGCCGGCCTTTTGGTGCAGGCCATCTATGTTCTGGGTGATCACCGCTTTCAGGAGGCCCATCTCCTCTATCTCGGCCAGGGCATGGTGGGCGGGGTTGGGCTCAGCATTGAGGAACATGGTGCCCCGCTGATGGTACCAGGCATACCAGGCCTCCGGATCCCGATGAAAGGCCTCGATGGAGGCTACCTCCTCTGGGTTCACTTGCGTCCAGAGGCCGGAGCCGGGGCTACGGAAGTCGGGGATGCCCGAGGGGGTGCTGTGGCCTGCTCCGGTGAGGGCTACCGCCCGCTTGGCCTCCAAGAATAGCGCCGCTGCCTCCTCCACCTTGCTCTTTTCCACGATCTACCCCGCTTTAGACCCTTCGTAGCGTCGCCCTTTAGGGTGACGAAACACACCTATCTTAGGATCTTCTCGATCAAACCCTTCGCTTGGGCTAAAGAGGCCTCTACATCCTCCCGACTGGGGCCCTCGCTGAAGAAGGGGTAGCGCGCTTGAACGTAATAAGCGGTGATCTCCTCACAAGCGGGGCGGAAAGGCTCCAGTCCAGGGTTATAAACGACCGCATCGTCAAGGAGGGCCGCTAGATCGTGAATTCGCTTGAGCCTCCAACCTTTCGATATCAGATAGCCCTTGAGATATTTTTCCAGGGCCTGTTGTATGTGAAAGGCTGCGATTTGAACGTCTCCTCCGTGAGCCAGTAGGAGTTCTGCTGTCTCCAAATCCGCCTTCCCCTTTTTGAACCAGCCCTGGGGAAGGCGAGAGCCTCTAACGGGCATAGAGCACCTCCCCTCGGCTAATGATCTCCTGGAAGAAATCGTCGCCCATCTCCAACCTGCTTTCCAGTTCCTCCGGGGTGACCACAAACGGGGAGAAGGCAAACCCCTTTCGCAAAGGCGAGATAATTCGGCAGACCTCCGCCCAACGCTTATGGAAAGGCTGAGTTGTATCCTTGACTATGAGTAGATCGATATCGCTTTCCCCCTCAGGCTCTCCATATGCATAAGAGCCAAAGAGGATGATGCGTTCGGGCCCATATTCATCCTTCAGCCTCTCCACGACCTTG
>CAYUAM010000078.1:0-8042 GCA_964442805.1 uncultured Anaerolineales bacterium
CCCTGGCCGGGATAGCGGTGGGCCTCCAGTTCTTGGCTGGACACCCTCAGGCCTGCTACATCAACCTCTTTGGGGTGGGCTGCTATGGTATGTACCTCTCATTGGTCCACAAGACAGGAAATGGAGACCGGAAGTGGGTCAGGAGCGTCCTGAGAGCCCTGGGCCTCCTGCTATTAGTATCCCTCCTCGGTGCCGGGCTGGTCGCCGCTCAACTCCTCCCCACTTTGGAGCTGGCCTCGCTCTCCCCACGAGGCGGAGGCCTCCCCTATCGCCAGGCCGTCTCCTTCTCCCTCAAGCCCAGCCTCATTCTCTCCTCGCTCCTCCCCAGCCTCGACCATAGCCCCTTCAGCGAATATATCGCCTATCTGGGGCTCTTGCCCCTCCTTCTGGCGGGGATGGCCCTTTTCTCTCCTCCGCGCAGGAGACAGGGAACCTTCTACCTCGGTTTGGCCCTATTGGGCCTCTTCTTATCCCTGGGGCTCTATAACCCCTTCTATTACCTCCTCTACCGCTTAGTCCCCGGCTTCGCCATCTTTAGGGTCCCGGCGCGTTGGCTCTTTTTCTGGACCTTCGGAGGGGCCATCTTGGCCGGATTGGGAGCAGAGGCCTGGAAGGAAGGTTCCGTCAGCCTCCAATGCAGGAGAGCCGTTATGGTTTGGGGCCCTTTACTGCTATTGTTGTTGCTCCTTTTCCTCTTGGCCAGGCCGCCTTTGACCTTGGCCTTGTATTGGCTAGGTTGGGCGGCGGTAGGAGCGTTCGTCCTCTGGCTGCTGAGCCGGAGGCAGATGGGCCACACCGTGCTATTGGCGCTCCTGCTGGTGGAGTTATTCCTGGCCAGCCGATACCTGGGTTACGACCGAGCCACCGCTCCGGAGGCCTACTCCTCCATGCGCACGGCGGTGGGCCACCTCCTGGCCGACCGGGGGCTCTATCGGATCCTGAGCATCTCCGACCTTTCCTTCGACCCCGGCGACCTGAAAGAGATGGAGGGAATCTTCGCCGACCAACTCCCCCCGGAGGCCATCTACGACTACGTGGTGGCCACCAAGTGGAAGGAGGTCCTGATCCCCAACCTATCTATGCGCTACGGTATCGCCACGGCAGATGGCTACGACGCGGGGTTGTTGCCCTTGGGCCGATACCTGGAGATGGAAAGGCTCTTGCTCCCCGAGGAGGAGATCTCCTTCCAGGGACGAATAGGGGAGCGCCTCAAGGAGATGCCTTCAGGGCGGCTCCTCGCCCTTCTCAATGTGAAGTACGTCATCAGGGATAAAGCGCAGGACCTGTGGATAGATGGCGTATATTACGACCTGGGTCATAGGGCTATCTTAGATGAGGGGGCAGCGCTTGTGCTCCCAGAGATACCCTGGTTCCCCACCACCTCCCTAGGGGTGATCTCCCATCTCCGCGGTGCTGGCGAGGTGGAGCAAGGGACGCCGGTGGCGGAGGTAGCCCTCACCGATAAAGAGGGCAGTACTCAAACCTATTATCTGCGGGCCGGGGTGGATACGGCGGAGGGAGAGCATGGCCCTGAGGTCAATCATGGGAGGGCCAGGGAGGCCCGTCGCTGGCCCGGCGACCCCCAGGGGAGCGATTATTTGTCCTTAGTGAAGTTGTCCCCGCCCATGATACCGGAAAAGGTGGAGATCAGATCTCTCTTGCCCCAGGGCGAGGTAGTCCTTCAAGGGCTGAGCCTGATAGATGAGCGTACGGGAGGCCAACGCTCGCTGGTGGTCTCCGATAGTTTCAGGCTGGTCCACAGCGGCGACGTGAAGATATACCAGAACCTGGATAGTTTGCCCCGGGCCTTCGTGGTGCACCGGGCGCGAACCTTAGACGATGAGGCGGCCCTTGAGGACATGAGAACCTTCGAGCCGGGGCAGGAGGTTATTTTGAGTGGGGGGAGCGTGCGGCCCTTAGGAGAAAGCGCTACGGATGAGATCTCTATCTTGGATTATCAGCCGGAGCGGGTGTGGATAGAGGCTCGATTGGGGGCTCCGGGCTATCTAGTTCTCACCGACGCTTATTATCCCGGATGGCGGGCCCTGGTGGATGGGCAGGAGGCGGAGATAGAACGGGCCGATTACTACTTCCGAGCGATATATCTGGAGGGAGGGAAGCATAGCGTGGAGTTCCGGTATGAACCTCTCTCCGTCAAAATAGGGGTGGCGGTGAGCCTGGCTTCCCTAGCCTTTGTGCTGGCGGGGGCAGGATGGGGGATGAGGAGGGTTCAGGGGCGTTGAGCGGCGGGCTAGAACACCAACACTAAGGCCAGGTCGTTCACGTTGGTGTTGGTGGGGCCGGTGATTACCAGGTCGCCCAGGGCCTGGAAGAGGTGATAGGAATCGTTATTGGAGAGATAGGCTAGAGGGTCCAAGCCCCGTTCTCGCGCCCGGGCCACCGTGTCCCCTTCGACTATGGCCCCTGTGGCCTCGGTGAGGCCGTCCGTGCCATCGGTGGCCGCACAGAGGATGAGGAGATGGTCCATCCCTGCGATGACCAAAGCCGCGGATAAAGCCATCTCCTGGTTCCTGCCCCCCAGGCCATTCCCCTTCACTGTCACCGTGGTCTCCCCTCCCAGGACGAGGCAGGCCGGCCGGGCTACCGGCTGGCCATGGTAGGCCACCTCCTTGGCCAGGGCAGCCAATAGTTTTCCCATCTCCCTGGCCTCCCCTTCCATATAGGTGGTCAGGAGCAGGGCCTTGAAGCCCAACTCTTCGGCTTTCTCCACCGCGGCCAGGGCCGCCTTCCGGTTGTTCCCGATGATGAGGTTTTTGGTTCGCTGGAAGATGGGGTCACCTTCCTTGGGCGTCTCCTCCGCCTTCCCTTCCAGGCCCCGGCGCAGGTGCTCCACGATGGAGGGGGGAGCCTTAGCGAGGAGATCGTATTTCTCCAGCACCCGCCAGGCGTCAGCATAGGTGGTATGGTCGGGGACGGTGGGCCCGGAGGCGATGGCATCTAAGGGGTCGCCCACCACGTCGGAGAGGATGAGGGCCACCAGGGTGGCCGGGTAGGCCAGGCGAGCCAATTTCCCCCCCTTAACTTGGGAGATATGCTTGCGCAGGGCGTTTATCTCCTGGATGGTGGCCCCGCAACGCAGGAGGAGGTCAGTGAGCCGCCGCAGATCCTCTAAGGGTATCTCAGGCTGGGGTAGGGTAAGGAGGGCGGAGCCCCCTCCGGAAAGGAGGCAGATGACCAGGTCGCCCTCTCCGGCCCGATGCAGGAGGGAGACTATCTCTTGGGTAGCCAGGAGGCCGGCCCCATCGGGGAGGGGGTGGCCCGCTTCCTGGATAACGATTTTCTGAGTGGGGAGGGTATGGCCGTACTTGACGTTCACCAGCCCGGCAGTCACCTCATTCCCCAAGACCTCCTCCAAGGCCTGGGCCATGGCCCCGCTGGCCTTGCCTGCCCCCACCACATAGAGATTATGAAGACGGTTTAGATGGTAACTATCCTGGCCCAGACGCAGGATATGGCCCTCTCGGGAGAGGTAGCTTCGCAGGGCTACCCTGGGATCGACGGCAGTCAAGGCCGCCCTCAGGATACCCAGGGCTTTATCTCGACGTTCATCCCTCTGCTTTGCCTTATAGGTAGGGCCCATGATTCCAAATCACTATCGTGGGGTGTTTAGCCTGACAGAGCGCCCTCGGCCTACAGCGCCGGGCCGGCCAGGGTCTTTATCTGCTTCTCCTTCTCTCGCCAGGTAACTTTGGAGAGGCCCAGTTTCTCTCGCAAAAGGTCGGGAGGCATGCCGGCGCGATAGTCGCGCACCGCGGAGGTCATGCGCAGGGCCTCGAAGGAGAGGCCATCCTCTATCCCCGCCTCCTCCGCCACTTGGTGAAGGACGTATTCCAGGTTGCGGGCCGTGCATTCGAAGAGGCGCTCCCGGGGCGCGTATTGCTCCCGGTATAGGGCCAGGGTCTCGGGGAAATCGGGCGGCAACCTCAGTTTCCTCTCCTTCAACCGCTTGCGAGGCTGTTCTTGGCGGACGTAGAGGGTGGGGGATGGGGAAATATCGATATGGCTCAACCGTATGGCCATACATTCGCTCTTCTTCAGGCCAGTGCTCAAGAGCAAGGTAACCAGGAGGTGGGGCCGGGCATCGGGCTTCTCCGAGCGCTCCAGGAGGGCCCGCGTGGCCGCAAGGAGGCTCTCCACTTGGGCGTCGTAGAGGATCTGGGGCAGGGGGGAGGAGGCCGGCTCGTGGATGAGGGCCGCCGCCGGATCGGAGGGGATCACCCCCTCCTCGGCCAGCCATTTGAAGAAACTCTTGAGGGTGGTGACCCGGCGGGCATAGGATTTGGAGGTGCAGGGGACGCCGCGGTAATAGCGTAGATAGGCTAAGAAATCCACCAGCTCCTGGGTGCCGATCTCCCACACCGGCTTGGTCAGCCCCACATATCTGCTGAGCAGCCTGAGGTCCCCTAAAAAGGCCTTTTGGGTGTTCTCGGCGAAGCCCGTGCTTGCCATATGTTGCTGAAAGCCGCCGATGGCTGAGGCCAGCGAGGAGTCCTTGGTGAGCACCGGGGTTACCAGGGGGGCCAGGATATATTCTTTGCCTTTGCCTTCTCCAAATAGGGAGAGTTGCTCAGCCCGCATAGATTCCCTTCGCGTAGTGATAATGCTATCCCCATTCTACCATACTCGGTGAGTTTGTCAAGCGCTGTCCTCTGCAAGGCCATCCTGATCAAGTTCAGGGGACGTCTCCCTTGGGCTTGGTGCACAATATTTCACTCCTTCTCAAGTTCCTTGGCCGTTTCTTGAATCTGGTGCCAGGCCCGTTTCACATGACGCTCCTCGGTATGGGTCTGGCCTACACAGAAACGGAGGGTGTATTTATGGTTTAGCACCGTGTGAGTCAGATACAGGCGGCCACTTCGGTTGAGGCGATCTAACAACTGCCGGTTGATGGCCTCCCCACCCACATGTCGGAAGCAAATAAGGTTCAATGGGGCAGGGGCAGCGAGCTCGAACCGTTCATCCTCCTCAACCCACTGGGCGAAATTTTGGGCTAGTTCTACGTGACGTCTGACGTGGTAGCGTAAGCCTTCTATTCCATAATGCCGAATGACGAACCAGAGTTTCAGAGAGCGGAAGCGTCTCCCCAGCGGGACCTGCCAGTCTCGATAGTCGAGGACCGCCCCAGTCTCGGTAGCCTTGTTGCGCAGATATTCAGGTAGGACGCTCAGGGCCTTGATCAGAGTGGCCCGGTCAGCCACGTAGAAACAGTCGCAATCAAAATTGGTGAACATCCACTTATGGGGGTTGAAGCAATAACTGTCAGCAGCGTCTAGACCTTCTTGGATGTAACGGTACTCAGGGCAAATGGCGGCTGTGCCGGACATAGCCGCGTCAACGTGAAGCCAGAGGCCCTCCTCACGGCAGATTCGACCGATCTCGGGCAAGGGATCGATGGCGTTTGAGGATGTGGTTCCCACGGTAGCACAGACGAAGCAAGGGATCAGGCCAGCCTCTCGATCCTGCTCGATCTGCCTGGTCAGTGCCTCCGGACGGAGGGCAAAGCGATCATCCACCTCGATCAATCTCAAGTTCTGGCGACCCAGCCCGGCGATCATGACCGCTTTCTCGATGGAAGAATGTGACTCGGTAGAGGCATAAGCGATGAGACGCCCGTCGCCGCCGCGTTGGTTGCTCTGGTAGTTAGTGGCGCGCTCACGCGCCCCTAGAAGGGCACAAAGGGAGGCACTGGAAGCGGAATCCTGGATAACGCCGCCGCCTGCCCCCTTAGATTTGAACTTCGGAGGCAAGCCCAACATCTCCACTAGCCAGTCCAGCACATGGGTCTCCAGCTCCGTACAAGCGGGGCTCGCCGTCCACAGCATCCCTTGGACCCCAAGGCCAGCCGAAAGTAACTCCCCTAGTATCGAAGGCCCCGAGGCGTTTGCGGGAAAGAAGGCAAAGAAGTTTGGCGACTGCCAGTGGGTAACCCCGGGCATAATCAACTTGTCCACATCCTCAAGAATGCTTTCGAAGGGTTCACCGTGCAGAGGTGGCTCAGAAGGAAGCGAAGCGCGAATTTGCCCTGGCTGAACCTGAGATATGACCGGAAACGATTCGATCCTTTCATAGTAGTCGGCGATCCATTCCACTAGGGCTCGGCCGTAGTGGCGGAACTCCTCTGAGGTCATGTGGTAGCCCTTCTCTTCAGGCATCTGTTCTCCTCCTCTTCCCCCATTCTACAATGGACGGCAAGCCCTCCACCACACGCGTCCCATGGCCAATATATTCCTTGACCCAAACTCTGTCAACCAAGACAAGGAAATCCTACATTGTACTTCCAGACGATCTGGAAGTTCGCCACCCTCACGACGCTTTGAGAGGAAAACGCCTCGCAGAGACCCTCCAGGAGATAGACCCCAAGTTGCCCCAGGAGGTCCTCTTCTTGCCCATTATCTTATAGCATAATTCTTCTTTTAGGGGTGGTACCGAGGCCTATAGAATTACAGGGGATCAGTGGGGCTGGTCTCTTCGAGATAAGGATAGAGAACGATGATCATCTGGGCCAATCTGGAGGCGACCTCCTCTGCGAATCGCTGGCTGAAGGAAGGGAGGGGGATGCTCTCGTAGAGCCGAGCCCAGCCCCGGTCCCAGCGTTCCAGTTCCACTCTTTCTCCTAGTTGGGCCTTGATCTCGATGATATATTGGTCGAAATATCGGAAAAGCGCTTCGTTGAGGCTCCTATCCTCATTCTCGAAATGGAGGCTGATCTCTAAATGGCCCAGCCTCCTGATGGACCAGACCTCAAAATGGACCGCGGGCTGGTGGTAGTAGATTTGGACTAGATAACTGCGGGCCTGCCATCGAAAGCCCCGTAACGGAGGGGGCAATTTGGAACGGAGGGCTTCGGGGATGGTTCGCATGAAGGCGGTGCTGGATAGGGCTCTTTGTGCCATTACTACTTTCGTGCTGACCATTGGGCCGACAGGTTAGCCATCTGCTGGAGGTGGTCCCGTTCGTGCCAGATGAAGCGGCGGAGGAGTTTGCGCAGGGACCATAGTTCACCGTGAAGGGTGTAGAGTTGGGCCCTCTTGTGAGGCGGGAAGGCATGGATCTCTTTCAAGGCCATGCGGCGAATGGAGGCCAGGCGGGCGACCTCATCTTCCATCCCGTGATCGCCGGGGTCGATGTCTAGACGGCTGATGTACCAGGCTTCGGCGTCGCCGATATGGCGCAAGATGCGGCGGATGGGCCAGGCCTCCTCATCGGGTTTCCAGTCCAGGGCCTCGAAGGGAAGACCTGCCAGCAGGGCTACAAGGTCGGCCCGGCTGTAGGCCAGGAGCCGAAGCACCTCCTCCATCTCTTCCTCGGAGGGAGGCTGGCCATCGGGGGTGAAGAAGGCGTTGATCTCATAATCGCCATCGTAGGTGACGGCGAAAGTCTCCGCCACCTCGATTTCCATCTCCTGGGCCTCTGGGGCAACGAGGTCGCCGTGGCTGGCCCGCCACGCCCAATAGTCGCGTATGGCTGCGGGCAGGCCGGCCAGAGCCTCCTCTGTGGTTGTCCCGTAATTGTAGCAGCCGGGGTGGGCTAGGACCCAGGCTAGGGCCCTCCCCTCGATGCCATCTTCCAAGTAGACCTGGTAGCGCAATTCCCTCCTCCCAGGCCTCATTTTAGGGCCCCTGGTGGTGGGAGTCAAGGCAAGATTGAGGTTGACAGGAGAGGGCGTTCCACGTATAATTTCAATAGTGGGCCGCTAGCTCAACTGGCAGAGCAACGGACTCTTAATCCGTAGGTTGCAGGTTCGACTCCTGCGCGGCTCATTGGGAATTGGAGCCTTCGAGAAAGGCCAATGACGAGAACCTTCGCAAAGGGTCAGTGTCCCCAAGTGAATGGAGGTAGAGATGCATTCACTTATGCTGGCCGAAGCGAGGAGGTCTTTTCTGGAGGCTCTGGAGTTAGGAGGGAGATCAAAGGGTACTTTAGCGCTCTATCAACACATCCTGCAAGAGTTGGAGAACTGGCTGGACGCCAATGGCGGACCCCTGGTCGTGGAAGAGGTAGAGACTTCCCACATCAGGAGC
>CAYUAM010000079.1:0-7992 GCA_964442805.1 uncultured Anaerolineales bacterium
CCCTGGCCTTGGCCGTGTGCAGGGGGAGCCTGGTGCCGCCGAAGACAATCTTGTAGCCGAGGGGCGGCTTGGGCTCCTGGGGGATGCCGCCGCACTTGATGTGGACCTCTTCTACCCTGTCCAGGCGCTCTATGGCGTGGCGGGCCAAGATGTCGGTGAGGCCCGGCTCCACCCCGCAGCCTACCACGACGGTGGCTCCGGCCTCCTGGGCGGCCCGATGGAGCCGCGGCCATTCACCTTCGGGGGGAAGAGCCAAATCCACCAGGTTGACCCCGGCCTCGATGGCCGCTTCTACTGCGGCCAGGCTCAACTCCCGAGGGAGGGCGTTTGCTACCACCTCGAAGCCCTTAAGCAGTTCCACCGCAGCGGAGCGATGGGTGATATTAACCCTGACCGTCTCCAATTTCGACGATTGGCCCAATTTGACCAGGCAGCGCTCCAGATTGGCCGGCTCTATATCGCCAATGACGACCTTAGATACCTCCTCGCTCTCCACCATATCCTTGACCATGGTCGGCCCCATGAGGCCAGCGCCCAGCACCAGGATATTCATTTTTCCCTCCTTTCCGAAGAGAGGTGGGTGGACAAGATGTGTTTTAGATATTACCTTATCTAGCCAGTTTTGAGAACCCCACGGCCGGGGCCTCTCTCTGCCGTGGCAGGAGGGCTTTGCCAAGGGGTAGGTGATATGCTATAATCTCGCCGTTGGAGGGTGGTTGCCTATGAGAGAAGCGGAGGAACGGGGTCCGAACCCTTGGTTTGGAATCCTCTTCGGTAGCCTCTTTGCGGTTTTCCTTTTGGGAGGGATATTCTTCGGCTACCTTTTCTATGACTCGGTGCGGGATGTGGTGGCCCACGCGGGGCTTCCCACCTTCATACGGGTGCCGGTCTTTGGCCCCTCGGGGTCCAACCCAGAGGCCCGCGAATGGCATCCGGGAGAACGAGTGAACGTCCTCCTCCTGGGAATGGATAAGCGACCCCAAGAGGTGGGCCCCTGTCGCACCGATACCATGATAGTGGCCACCCTGGACCCCGCTACTATGACCGCCGGGATGCTCTCCATCCCCCGGGACCTTTACGTGGAGATACCAGGCTACGGGATGAACCGCATCAACGTGGCCAACTTTTTTGGGGAAAGGGACGATTACCCCGGTGGGGGGGGAGCGGCTTTGGCCAAAAAGACGGTGGAGCACAACTTCGGCATCCCCATCCATTACTATGTCTCAATCAACTTCCAAGGTTTTGGGGAGATCGTCGATGCTCTAGGGGGCATAACCATCAACGTGGAAAAGGAGATATGGGACGATAAGTACCCCGACGAGAACTATGGCTATATCACCATCCATATCCCGGCCGGGGTGCAAAATATGGACGGGGAGATGGCCTTACGCTATGCCCGTACCCGCCATGGGGGCTCCGATTTTGGCCGCTTGCGGCGCCAACAGCAGGTGCTCCTGGCCATCAGGGAAAGTGCCCTGAGTTTGGGCCTCCTCCCCCGGTTGCCAGAGTTGATGAGGGCCCTGGGCCATACGGTGGAGACAGACCTGGGGGCCGATGATATCCTGGCCTTGGCCCCTTTGGCCTTCCAGATCGAGGGGGGAGATATAAAGAACGGGGTCATCGATGAGAAGATGACTGTCCCGGTCATACTCTCCGATACCGGCGCTAACGTGCTCTACCCCGACCGAGAGAAGATCTGCCAACTGGTGGAGGAGATATTCCAGGCCTGTCCTCAGGCAGCCACCTCGTCCGAGGAGTAAGATGACCTACCAAGCCCTTAAGTCTTGGGCCCAAGAGCGTTTGAGAGAAAGGGAGAAAGTACCAGTCATCTCCCTTTCTTTGGGTAGTTGTAGCCTAGCGGTGGGAGCAAACGAGGTCCTCCAAGCCATGGAGGAGGCCTTGGCTCGGGAAGGGCTTGAGGCCCGGGTGCGCCAAACGGGTTGCCCCGGCCTCTGTCACCATGAGGTTTTGGTTACGGTGGCCTTGCCCGGCTTACCAGCCATTACCTATGGCCACATCACCCCCCCTCTGGCCCAGGAGTTAGTGGTCGCTCTCCTAAAGGATAACGACCTCCATCCCGACCTAGCCTTAGCCGCCCAGGAGCCCTTGGGGGGCATCCCTTCCTGGGCTGAACTGCCCTATTGGGCGGCCCAGGAGAGGGTGGTACTGGCTAACTGCGGTCAGATCGACCCCTCTTCCCTAGAGGAGTATCTAGCCAGAGACGGATATGGGGGGTTGGCTCGGGCCCTGGAGATGGCTCCCCAGGAGGTAACCGCTCAGGTATCCGCCTCAGGGCTCCAGGGACGGGGAGGGGCAGGATTCCCCACGGGAAGGAAATGGGAATTTTGTCGCCAAGCGCCGGGGGAGGTGAGATACCTCATCTGCAACGCCGATGAATCGGAGCCGGGCACCTTCAAGGACAGGCTGATCATGGAGGGGGACCCCCATCGGGTCATAGAGGGGATAGCCATAGCCGCTTATGCCATCGGGGCCCAGGAGGCCTATATATACCTTCGCGGGGAATACCCCCTGGCTGCGGGGAGGCTGGAGGCGGCCATCGAGCAAGCTCATGAGGCCGGGCTCTTGGGGGAGCGGGTCTTAGGCTCAGGTTTCAATTTAGATATCCACCTCCATAGAGGAGCAGGGGCCTATATCTGTGGGGAGGAGACGGCCCTCATCGAGTCCTTGGAGGGGAAGCGGGGCGTCCCCCGGGTGAGGCCTCCTTACCCCCCTTCCTATGGCCTTTGGGGCAAGCCCACGGTGGTAAATAACGTGGAGACCTTGGCCAACCTGCCGGAGATACTCTGCCTGGGGGCCGACTGGTACCGGGAGCGAGGGACGGAGGGGTCCCCGGGGACCAAGGTCTACATCATCTTGGGGGATGTGCGCCGACCGATGGCCTTCGAGGCGCCCTTGGGCCTCAGCGTGGCGGAAGCAGTGGAGAGATATGGCGGTGGCACCCTCCAGGATCGGACGGTACATATCGCCCAGACGGGAGGCAGCGCCGGCAATATAGTGCCCGCAGAGAGGCTAAGCGTGCCCCTCGATTACGCCTCGGCTAAGAATGGGGTCTCCCTGGGCTCCGGGGCCATGTTGATTGGCCATAGCCAGCGGAAGGCCATGGATTTCTTGGCCCCGGTGGTCAATTTCTTTCGGGTGGAGTCGTGTGGCCAGTGCACCCCCTGTCGAGAGGGGCTGGTAAGGGCTCAGGAGATATTGGGGCGACTAGCCTCCAGCGAGGGGGTAGAGAGGGACCTCCTTCTCTTGGACATTCTGGCCGAGGCCTTGTGCGACGGCTCCTTTTGCGGCCTGGGGATGGCGGCGGCCACGCCCCTGAAAGATGGCTTGAGCCATTTCCGCCAGGAGTTGCTGAACGGCGAGGGCAGCCTAGAGTTCCTGGGCCTTCGCCTGACCCCCAAGATGAGGGGGCAAGGATTGGATGAACGGGCGCGAGCGAAGGTGGGGGAGGTCCTGGCCCGGCGGAGCAAGGAGCGGGAGGCTATAGTAGATACCCTACGGGAGATCAACGGCCGCCTGGGCTACCTGCCCCCGGAGGCCCTCCAGTTAGTCGGTGAGGCCTACCGGATGGAGCCCAGCCTGGTTTACGGCTTGGCCTCCTTTTACTCCCTCCTCTCCGTGGCCCCCAGGGGAAAGCACGTGGTGCGCCTCTGCAACAGCGCGCCCTGCTACCTGGGAGGGGAGGGAGAATTGATGGAGGCGGTGAAGGAGGCCTTGGGCCTCGAGGTGGGGGAGACCGCCGCCGATGGCCTCTTCACCCTGGAGACGGCCAGTTGCCTGGGGCTCTGTGCGGTGGGGCCGGTGATGAGCGTGGACGAGAAGGTATATGGGCGGCTGACCCCGGAGAGGGCGGTGGAGATATTGGAAAGGATAGACGAAACAGGGATGTAGCAAGCTGGCGGTCAACTGGGATGGCTTATTTGTATGCGTTCATTGATGAATCGGGGAACTACGATTTTTCTCTTGGAGGTACCACCTATTGGACTCTCACATGCCTGTTGACAACCGATGCGAATCCAGGGGTTATGGAACTATATGAATTGAAACATAGGATCATCGACTTGGGTACAGACCTGGAATATTTTCACGCATCCGAAGATCGACAAGCGGTGCGAGATGAAGTTTTTCCAATCCTTGCCAATCTAGATCGGGTGCGGGTAGATAGCGTGATTGTGGAGAAAAGAAAGGTAGCCCCTTCTATTCGTCCCTTGAATAGATTCTATCCAATGATGATGAGATACCTTCTACAATACCCTTTTGATCCCCGCGGATTGGATGTTACAAAGTTTGACAAAGTTCTAATTTTTGTGGATAGGGCTCGCGTCTCCAAGAGCCAACAAGAAGCCCTGAAGAAAGCAATAAAACCACATCTAAAGTCTTGCTTGAGTGGTGTTCCCTATGAAATCTGTATGCACGCCTCAATGTCTCATCCCTATCTTCAACTAGTAGACTATGCCAACTGGGCCATCTACGTTAAGTGGGAAAGAAGTGAAGTTAGGCCCTACAATTCAATTAGACACCTAGTGGCAAGCGAGTTCCCGATCTTCACGGGAGGATATATCGATTGGTATTAAAAAGAGCGACCTCCCCGACTAGCCCTAAAGCAGTGGCCCATGGCCACGTTCATCGGGGAGGAACCTTTCAATAACTATTATAGTATAAGTATTCGAAAAAGTCAATATATAAGCCGTGGTCTGCACAGCGCAAAAGTATCAATGAGATAGCAATAGATGAACGGTATAACCCTAACCATCGATGGTCGTGAAGTTAAAGCCCAAGCGGGGATGACCATCCTCCAGGCAGCCACCCAGGCGGGCATCTATGTCCCCACCCTCTGCGCCGATGACAAACTAGAGCCCTACGGGGGCTGCCGGGTCTGCCTGGTGGAGGTGGAGGGTATGCCCGGCCTCCCCGCCTCCTGCACCACCCAGGTGCGTCAGGGGATGGTGGTAACCACCACCAACCAGCGGATAGACCGGGTGCGGCGCACCATGGTGCAGTTGCTCATGGCCAACGGCCACGGCGATTGCCTCACCTGCGAGGCCAACCAGCACTGCGACCTCCAGCGGGTGGCGGCCTTCGTGGGGGTGCGGGAGCAGCCCTTCCAGGGGGTGGAGCGCTCCTATGAGGTGGACTATAGCAACCCCTTCTTCAAAGTGGACCTCTCCAAATGCATCCTCTGCGCCAAGTGCACCCGCACCTGCGACGAGATTCAAGGGCTGAGGGCCATCTGGCTGGGGTATCGGGGGTATGAGAGCAAAGTGGTGCCCGACTTCGATGAACCTTGGGCCGATTCCATCTGCGAATTCTGCGGCCAGTGCGAGGAGAGGTGCCCGGTCACCGCTTTGGTCGAGCCGGTGGAGATGGCCTCCGCTGAGACCAAGACCGTCTGCATCTATTGCGGCGTGGGTTGCGGCCTCTACCTCCGCACCCGAGGACGCAAGGTGGTGGGAGTGCGGGGCGACCCAGAGAACCCGGCCAGCGGGGGGCGGCTATGCATCAAGGGGCGCTTCGGATATCAGTTCATCAACCACCCGGAGCGATTGACCGTGCCCCTCATCAAGAAGGACGGGAGTTTCGTAGAGGCCACCTGGGAGGAGGCTCTAGACCTGGTGGCGAGGCGGTTGCAGGAGATCAAAGAAAGACACGGCCCCCAATCCATAGCCACTTTAGCCTCAGCCAAGTGCACTAACGAGGAGAACTACCTCCTCCAGAAGTTCGCCCGGACGGTCGTCAGGAATAACAACATCGACCATTGCGCCCGCCTCTGCCACGCCAGCACGGTAACCGGCCTGGCGGTGGCCTTCGGCTCCGGGGCCATGACCAACTCCATCAGCGACCTGAAGGAGGCCAAGTCCTTCTTGGTCATCGGCTCCAATACCACCGAGCAGCACCCCATCATCGGCCTGGAGGTGAGGCAAGCGGTGCGCCGAGGGGCCCACCTCATCGTGGCCGACCCTCGGAGGATAGACCTGGTCAAGATCGCCGACCTCCATCTGCAGCACCACCCCGGCAGCGATATAGCCCTCCTCAACGGCCTGGCCCATATTATTTTGCAGGAAGGGCTGGAAAATCAGGAGTTCATCGCCGCAAGGACGGAGGGTTTCCCGGCCTGGCGGGAGGCCATCCAGAGTTATACCCCGGAGAGAGTGAGCGAGATAACCGGGGTGGCGGTGGAGGACCTCTACGCTGCCGCTCGCCTCTATGCCACCTCCAAGCCGGCGGCCATCCTCTACGCTATGGGTATCACCCAACATATCTGTGGCCACCAGAACGTCCTGGCCTGTGCCAACTTGGCCCTGCTCAGCGGGAACATCGGCCTCCCCGGGGGAGGGGTCAACCCCTTGCGCGGCCATAACAACGTCCAAGGGTCCTGCGACGCGGGGGCCTTATATAATTCCTTCCCCGGCTACCAACCCGTCACCGACGAAGGAGCCCGGAGGAGATTCGAGGAAGCCTGGGGCGTCCCCCTCTCAGGGCAGCCGGGTTTGACCGTGGTGGAGATCTTCCAGGCAGCCTCCAGGGGGGAGATACGGGCCATCTATATCATGGGGGAGAACGTGCTCCTCTCCGACCCCGACATAGGCCACGTCAGGGAAGCCTTGGAGGCGGTAGATTTCTTGGTGGTGCAGGAGATCTTCCTCTCGGAGACGGCCCAGTTAGCCCATGTGGTGCTCCCCGCCGCTTCCTTCGCCGAGAAGGAGGGGACCATGACCAATACGGAGCGGCGGGTGCAGAGGGTGAGGGTGGCCATCCCTCCCGTGGGGGAAAGCAGGGCCGATTGGGAGATCATCTGCCAGATAGCCCGGAGGATGGGGGGGAACCCGGCCCAGTGGTCCTATAGCCATCCTGGGGAGATCATGGGGGAGATGGCCAGGTTGGCTCCCATCTATGGGGGCATAAGTTATGAGCGGCTGGAGGAGGGAAGCCTGCAATGGCCCTGTCCCACCCCTGACCATCCAGGGACGTCCATCCTCCATGTGGGGAGGTTCACTCGCGGCCTGGGACGATTCACCCCCGTGGAGCATATACCTCCCCATGAGGAGCCGGATGAGAAATACCCCTTGGTCTTGACCACCGGCCGGATTTTAGAGCATTGGCACACCGGGACCATGAGCCGGAGGGTGGAGGGGATAGAGGCCCTGGTGCCCCAAGAGCGGCTACGCATTAACCCCCTCGACGCGGCTAAGCGAGGGTTAGAGGAGGGGGATTGGGCCCTGGTTCGTTCGCGGCGGGGGGAGGTGAAGGCACGAGTGGAGGTGGGGGAGGAGTGCCCGCCGGGGGTGGTTTTCCTGACCTTCCATTTCGCCGAGGCGGCGGTTAACCTCCTCACCAACCCCGCTTTGGACCCCATAGCCAAGATACCAGAGTTCAAGGTCTGCGCGGTACAGGTGGAGAAGGCATAATAAACTCTCATAGCGGAGCGTTTCTCTTGATGGTTCGGAGAACCGGATGAAGCCCTTCTGGGAGATAGGCTGCCTCACCCTATCCGTTTATACCCTGTTCGTGGATTTGGCTATCCTCTTGGGGCTCTCGGTCACTTATCTCGTAGCCCGCTGGCAGAAGGAAAACCCCTGGAAGACCCTGGATGCGGCCCTGATCGGTCTCGGTTCAGGGGTGATAGGGGGGCGTATAACCTATTGGGCCATCCAGTGGGCTTACTACTCCTCCCACCTACGGGAGGCCCTATACCTTTGGCGAGGGGGCCTCTCCTTCCAGGGAGGCTTAATAGCCGGGGCTTTGGGCCTTGTAGGCTATTGTCTATGGGTGGAGAGGCCCTTCTGGCCCCTAGCCGACCTCCTGGTCCCAGGTCTGGCCTTAGGAGAGGCGGTGGGCTGGGTGGGGTGTCTAGGGAGCGGCTGCGGCTATGGTTTGCCCGCTCGCGGCCCCTGGGCCTACGAACTCCCCGATATCTACGGCATTGTGGTCCCCCGCTTCCCCACTCAGGCCCTAGCCAGTTTGGTCAGCGGCCTG
>CAYUAM010000080.1:0-7987 GCA_964442805.1 uncultured Anaerolineales bacterium
GGCTCCTTCAGCCCCTCGTCTCATCCTTCCTCTAATTTAATTATAACCATGAACCTCTGGGGGGGAGCAAAGGGTCACCAGCGCAGCCGACTATGGTCACTTCGGAGGGAGATCGGCCAGATAGAGGTTCCTTCCGCTGAGGATGAAGAGCCTACCCTTTCCCTCGTCCACGAAGAGCCCCCTTAAACCTTGGAAGGCCTCCTCCTGGTCGCGCTCCGGCCGGAACTGCCGGAGGAAACGGCCTTCCTTATCTATCTCTACCACCCTTTGAGAGTCGACCAGATATATATGCTTCGTGTCCGAGTTAGTGAAGAGGGCCGTGGGGTTGGAAAGAGGCTCTTCCAGCCCCTTAAGGGTGAAGGGCTCCCGCTCCCCGGCGGTGAATTTCATCACCACATTTTCGGAGAGGATATAGATATCCCCATCTATGGCCATATCTACCGCCTTTTTCAGGTCCACCTTGGCCTCGAGGAGGTAGTCTAAGGGCGAAGAATTGTAATCCCTTCCCGTGGGCAGATATTTGAATATCCGGCCGGCTCCCGGGTCTAGAAGGTAGAAGTTCCCTTCGAAACTCCCCGCCCTCCTCGGCTCTCGCCAACTCTCGCTCTCCACCACGGTAAGGGGGGTGAGGCCCTGCAAGGGGTCGTATTCCAGGAGGCCGTCCCGTTGCACCACCAGGAGGGCGCCCCTTCCTCGCCCCCCGTCCGGCTCCATCCAAACGATATCCAAGAGTTCCCCCTTCTCCCCCGAATCGATGAGGATGGCCCCCTCTCCGGGGGTCTGGAGGGTGCGCCCTTCCTCCGACCAACGGTATCGATAGAGGCGATCCAAGCCCCCATCCAGGATATAGACCTCGTTATCGGCGGCCACCACCCTAATGGGCTGGCTCTGGGCCTCGGGGAACTCCAGGGCCAGGCGCAAGGGGAGCCTCACCACTTGACTTAACCGGTCCAACTCCTGGTACACCCCCGACTCCAGCCTCTGCACTTCGGGATGGTCCGGCCTCAAACCCTCGGCCTCCTCCAGGAGGAGTTGGGCCTCCCCTAGGAGTTTTCGGGAGGCAGCCGCCTCCTTCTCCGCGCGTGCCAGGGTTAGTTTCTCTTCCGCTTGGGCCACCAGTCCCTGGAAGTGGGCCTCCCTGGCCCTCTCCCCTCGCCACCTGTTCCATCCCATAAAGGCCCCGGCCCCTATGATTACCAGGGCTCCCGAGAGGAGAAGCAGGTTCCTCTTTTGCCGGCCGGTTAGCCCCTTTCGCCGTGCCCGTCGAGCGGGCGGGCGAGGGCGGGGTTCTTTCCCATATTCCTCCGGCAACATCCGCCGGGTCAGGGTCCCCACTCCTTGGATCAGGGAGGAGAAGCCCTCCCTCAGCCTCTGGCCTAGGCCGCCCCAGATCTCGCTTGCCGCCACCTTGGAGGGGATAGCCCCTACCCCCTTCAGGGCTCTATCAGCCAGGCGCGGAGCGCGGAGTCCCTGTCGTGCTTCCCCCCCAGACAGGGCCTCGATCACCAGGGCCGAGAATTCCCCGCCACGGGCCGAGCGAGCGAGATTAGCCAAGGCCGCCTCCGCGCTCCGGGAAACCACCGCCTCTAGGAACTCCTGGCCGCTCATCAGCTCCGGAAGGGTGGGCGAGGCCAGGATGGCCACATCCCCCTCCTCCAAACGGTGGTGGTAGAGGCCCACTTCAGCCCATTGTTCCTCCACCCCTAAGGGAAGGGGTGGCGAGGTTCCCTCCTCCCCCCAAGGGAGGTCGGGAAAGGTCCGCATCTGGCCCTCCTGGAGGAGGCAGATGAGGGCCGGGCCCCCCTGCCCCATATAGAGGTGGTCGTCGCTTGTCACCGCGCAAGATACCCCGGCTAAGTAGGGCATCCCCTTGGCTACCTCTCGGTTCTTTCTATAGAGGAACTGGTTGGCCGCCCGTATGCCTTGGCGCAAACCGTTGGTGATCCCTCCCGGCACTCGGAAATACTCCTCGGCGATCAACTCTAATATCTCTTGGGAGATCTCCTCTCGCCCCTCTGGGCCCACCACCTCCACCAGGATATGTAGTCGGCCCTTGCTGGGCCCAAGAGCCACCCTCCGCTCCGCCACCCCTAGATTGGGGGGCTCCTCCTGCCATCGCCCTTCCACCATCCTCCCTTTGGCTACCTTCGTCTGGAGCGTCTTTTTCATGATCCACCCCCTCCTGTTTCCTCTTCCAGTTCCCGCGCATATCTCAGGAGCACCTCCGCCCTCTCCGGGGAGACCTTCTTGACCTCAAGGTATCGTTTTAAGGCCTCTTGAGGGGTGAGCCCCTCCACCGAGCCCGGCCCCAGCCTCAAGCGGGGGCTCCGCTCTACCTCCTTAGAGATGGCAGCCAGGTGAAAAGCAGGGGATAAACTATCTAACAGTTCCTTGTCCCTGATGAGGGGGGCCGCCTCGGCCGTGGTTTGGATTAAAAGTCGCACTACCGCGCCTTTCACCCGATGCTCCGAGATGGCCTCCAAGATCTGAGCGGTAGGGTCGGAACCGGTGGCCTCCACCCGGATGGTTAGGAAGGGCCGGGCCTCCAGGGGGACAAATTCCCATCGCGCTCTCGCCCCCTCCATCTCCACCACCACGAAGCCTTTGGGCTCGCTCTCCTCGCCGAAATCGACCCTTTCCACGCTGCCCGCATAGACCACCGGCGGCTCCTCGCTCAGGACCTGATGGCGGTGGATGTGGCCCAGGGCCACGTAGGCGAAGGCCGGGTTCTTGACCGCGCTCCGAGGTATGATGGTCTCCTGCCCCAGGATCACGCTCCGCTCCGAGCCATAGACCGCCCCGAAGACGCTGCCGTGGGCCACCAATATGGCCGGCCATCGAGGGTCGAGCCGAGCCACCTCTTCCTCGATGATATTCTCTATCTTCTGGGCGATGAGTCCCTCTATCTCTTGAAGGCTTTTCCCCCTGTGCTCCTCTCGAGTTAGGGTATGACTAAGAGTCACCCAGGGCAGGGCCACGATCTGCAGGCTTCCTCCCTTGGTCTCTATTAGATGGGTGGCGGGCCTAGGGGCCACGTGAACGTTAGCCACCTCCAGGGTCTGGAAGATCTCCACCGAGGTGGCCCGTCCCAGGGCTCGAGGCATATCGTGGTTGCCCACCAAGAGGAAGGTCGGTATCCCTCCCTCTACCAGGCGCTGAATGCGTTTGGCGAACTCTCGCTGGTGGGTAGGGGTGGGGTTTCGGCCTTTATAGGCATCCCCAGCGAAGAGGACGAGATGGATATCATTGCTCAGGGCGTAATCGACGATGGCGTCAAAGGCTCGCAGGAAATCGCCCAGGCGGCTATTCAGCCCCGTGACTGGGTCCAGGTGACCGTAATTCTCCACCCCCAGGTGTAGGTCGGCGAAATGTAAGAGCCTGATCATGGCCTATCCAGTATACCATAATCCAACATAAAATAAAGCCCCTTCCATTAAGAAGGGGTATTACCTTTGTGGTCGCGTCTCCAGATCAAAAACGTGCCGGACCCCGTCGCTTCCCTATCTTTTGACCACCATGCGGTTGATCAGCCCGTTGATCACCACGTTGATGAGCAGGACGGCTATGATGAGCACGGCGCCGGTGCCCCAGGCCATCTGGTCAGAGATACCCTCCCGGGCCAGGATGTAGAAATGGACGGCCATGGTGCGGACCGGGGAGAGGAGGGAGGTAGGTAGCCCCAAGGAGGAGCCGGCGGTGAGGATGACCGCCGCCGTTTCCCCGATGGAGCGGCCAATGCCCAGGACGATCCCGGTGGCGATGCCTGGTATGGCGCCGGGCAGGACCACGGTGGTTACCACCTGCCAACGGGTGGACCCCAGGGCGAAACTGGCCTGCCGGAGGTCATAGGGCACGGCCCGAATGGCCTCCTCCGAGGTGCGCACCACGGTGGGGAGGATCATTATGGCCAGGGTGAGCCCTCCGGCCAGGATCGACCAACTCATCTTCAAGGTGATGACGAAGAAAACGAAGCCGAAAAGGCCGAAGATGATGGAGGGCACCCCGGCCAGGGAGTCGGTGCCGAACCTGATGAGGCGGGTGAGGGCGCTCTCCTGGGTATACTCAGTGAGGTAAATGGCCGTCCCCACCCCGGCCGGGACGGCAATCAAGATAGCCACCAGGGTCAAGGCCAAAGTCCCTACTATGGTGGGGAATATCCCCCCGGTACGCCCCATGCTCTCTGGGTTGGATAGGAGGAAATGGAGGTTGACCACCGGCAGCCCATGCCAGAGGACATAAAAGAGGAGGAAGAAAAGAAAGACCAGGGTGGAGAGGCCCGCTACCCCAGATAGGGCCTTGGCTAGGCGTTGGCTGGCGTTAGGGGACATGGTTATCTCCTGGTTGGCCTCCGACTGACCATGCTCGCACTGATGCTGAGAGCCATGATTATCACGAATAGCACCGCCCCGGTGGCGAAGAGGGCCTGGCGATGGTCTCCGGTGGCGTAGGCCATCTCCAAGCCGATATTGGAGGTGAGGGTGGTCACCGACTGCAGGGGTGAGAAAGGAAGGGCCAAGGCGTTCCCCACCACCATGATCACGGCCATGGTCTCCCCGATGGCCCTCCCCATCCCCAGGATGATGCTGCTCAGGATGCCGGAGCGAGCCGCAGGGAGGACTACTCGCCAGATGGTCTGCCACTGGGTAGCCCCCAAAGCCAAGGCTCCATCCCGATACTCCCGGGGCACCGCCCTGATGGAGTCCTCGGAGATGCTCACTATGGTGGGGAGGATCATGATGGTCAAGACTATCGCCCCGGCTAAGGCGCTGGGCCCTGGCCCTCCCAGATAGCGCTGTATCAGGGGGATCAGGACGGTGAGGCCCACGAAGCCGTAGATCACGGAAGGGATGCCAGCCAGCAGTTGAACCAGGGGCCGGACCGCTGAGGCCAAGGAGGCGGGGGCGAACTCGGCGGTGAAGATGGCCACCGCTACTCCTAAGGGCACCCCTAGGGTGAGTGCCCCCCCGGTGACCCAAAAGGAGCCCAGGATCATGGATAGGATGCCAAATGAACCGTGGGAGGGCGACCACTGGCGGCCCAGGATGAACTGCCCCAGGCCTACCTTGAAGATCAAGGGAAGGCCCTCCTTGAAGATGAAGATGGTGATGAGGGCCAAAGAGCCCAGGGCGGAAAAGGCGATCGAAAGCAAAAGGTACCGGATCAACCTCTCTCGGAACATCGCTCCTTCACTCCGCTCTCACCAACCCTTCCCCCTCCAGTATCTCTTGCCCCTGGGGGCTCAGGACGTAATCTATGAACTCCTTGGCCAACCCTTTGGGCTCTCCCTTCACTAGGAAGAGGAAGGGACGCACCAGTCCGTATTCCTTGCGGCGAACCTCCTCCGGAGAAGGGTATACCCCCTCGATGCTCAGGACCTTCACCCGTTCATCGGCGAGCCCCAAGGAGATGTAGCCAATGGCCCCCGGATTGCCCGCCACCATCACCCGCACCGCTCCGTTGGAATCCTGGCGCAAGGCAGAGAGGGTGATCCTCTCCTCTCCCATCGCCAACTCCTCAAAGGCCCCTCTTGTGCCTGAGCCTTCCTCCCTGGTTACCACGGTGATGGGCCATTCCTCCCCTCCCAACGAGGACCAATTATCCACCCGCCCGGCGAATATCTCCCGGACCTGCTCTAAGGTCAGGTCGGAGAGGGGGTTGGAGGGGTGCACTATGATGGCGATGGCATCCCAGGCCATGACCATGGCCTCTAACCCCTTTTCTTCTTCCCTCAACCAGCGGGAGGACATGCCGATCTCTGCGCTCCCCGATAGGGCGGCCTGGACCCCGGCGCTGGAACCGCCCCCTTGGACATTGATGGGCGGGCTTTGGGGGTGTTCAGCCAGGTACCTTTCGGCCAAAAGTTCGGCGAAGGGCTCCACGGAGGTGGAACCGGCCAAGGTGATCCCTCGCCCTTCCCTCCCGCCGCCACAGCCAATTAGGAGGCAGAGGAGGAGAAGGGAGGCCAGGAGTGCCCCATTTTTTGCTTTCAGCGAGCGTATGGTGATAGAATTAATGAGGTTAGACAAGGTCATGTTTGAGTACAAGTTCGAGACCCGCCATCTGAACTTCTTCTACGGCCCAACGCGGGCCCTGACCGACATATCCATTCAGATCAGGGAGCGTCAGGTAACGGCCCTCATCGGCCCCTCCGGTTGCGGGAAGTCCACCTTCTTGCGCACCCTCAACCGGATGAACGATACCATCCCTCACACCCGCCTGGAGGGGCAAGTGCTCCTGGATGGTCGGGATATCTACGCTCCTGGCGTGGACGTGGTGGAACTCCGCCGTCGAGTGGGGATGGTCTTTCAGATCCCTAACCCCTTTCCCCTGTCCATCTACGATAACGTGGCCTTCGGCCCCCGGGTCTTGGGCCTCCAGGACCATCTGGATGAGGTGGTGGAAAGTAGCCTCCGTCACGTTGCTCTCTGGGAGGAGGTGAATGACGATTTGCACCGGCCGGGGACGGAGTTGGTGGAAGGGCAGCAACAAAGGTTGTGCCTCGCTCGCGTCCTGGCGGTCCAACCGGAGGTGATCTTGATGGACGAGCCTTGCTCCACCCTTGACCCCACCGCCACCTTGAAGATCGAGGAACTCATCCGCCATCTGGCCCAAGAATATACCATCGTCATCGTCACCCACAACATGCAGCAAGCCGCTCGCGTCTCCGATTGGACCGGTTTCTTCCTCTTGGGCGAGTTGATCGAATATGATAGGACGGAAGAGATATTCACCCGCCCCAAGGACCGACGGACGGAGGATTATATATCTGGGAGATTCGGTTAGATCCGAGGTTACCCCAGACGGCCAGTTATATACTCCTCCGTTCTCTTATCCCTTGGTTTGGTGAAGACCTCAGCCGTCGGCCCATACTCCACCAACTCCCCCGCCTTATCTGGGGCCCGCATTAGCACCGCGGTCAGGTCCGATACCCTGGCCGCCTGTTGCATATTATGAGTTACGATGATTATGGTATATTCACCGACCAAGTGACGGATAAGTTCCTCTATCCTCAGGGTGGAGATGGGGTCCAAGGCCCGACATGGTTCATCCATCAAGATAACCTCTGGCTCCATGGCCAAGGTCCGGGCGATACAAAGCCTCTGTTGTTGTCCTCCTGAAAGGGCCAAGCCCGATTCATTCAGTTTATCCTTGACCTCGTCCCAAAGGGCGGATTGATGCAGGCTTCGTTCCACCAGTTCCCTCAGGCAAGCCCGGTCGCGTGTGCCCCGCCTTCGAGGGCCATAGGCCACGTTTTCGAAGATGGGGAGGTGGAAGGGGTTCGGCTTCTGAAAGACCATCCCCACCCGGCGGCGGAGTTCCACAACATCCACGCCAGGAGCGTAGATATCCCGGCCATCCAAAAGAACGGAGCCCTCGGTGCGAGCGAAGGGGATAAGTTCATTGAGCCGGTTGAAGGAACGCAGGAGAGAGCTCTTCCCCGAGAGCGAAGGGCCGATGATGGCCGTAACACACCTCTCCTTGATCTCTAAATTGATATCCCGCAGGGCGCAAAATTTGCCGTAGTAAACGTGCAAGCCTTTGGCTGTGAATTTGACCTTGTCACCGACTGCTGCCCCCGGTCGCTTCTTTATCTCCTCCCGGATTCTCTGGAGGAAACCTTGCGTGGCCTCAAACTTCATCTTTTCCTCTCCAGGATTTGACTGAAAAGATGGGCAAAGGTGCCGAGGGGAGCCTTCCGGGCCATGCCTGAAAAGAAGAAAGAGGAGATAGAGCACGGACAACCTATCTCCGTACCTTGATCCTCTGAGGTCGAGATGAAGTCGCTAATATACACCGATTGATTATACCATTTCGGGGGAAGGGCCGTCAATTAAAAAGTTGCTCGTATAGGTTCGAGATCGTCTCTCAACAAAGTGGGGGCGTAACTTGGTGTCTCCGTGCCCTCGGTTGTGGGAGTAGGAATTAGTGGCATCTCGGTGGAGGTAGGCGTATCCGTCGGCGTTGGCGAAAGAGTAGGAGTGGGTTC
>CAYUAM010000081.1:0-7970 GCA_964442805.1 uncultured Anaerolineales bacterium
TAATGAGCGTGGCCGGGGGTTGGGTGGCCCTCCTCCTCATCCTGGTGGATGAGACCGACAACGCCTTCGCCGATATCTACTCCGCCGCCGTCTCCAGCCAGAACATCATACCTAAAGTCAAGCAGTGGTTGCTTGCAGCCATCATCGGGGCGGTATGTTTATTTCTGGCAGCCACGGTGCCTATCGGGCAATACGAAGGGTTCCTCCTCCTCATCGGCTCCCTCTTCGTCCCCCTCTTCGGCCTCTTGGCCGCCGATTATTTCATGGTCAGGAAGCGGAAATACGAGGTAAACGAACTCTACCAAGAGCGAGGCAGATATTGGTACCGAGGGGGGGTGAACCTTTGGGCGGTAGTGGCCTGGGCCCTGGGGGTGATGGTCTATCACGCCACGGCCCGCTTCCTGCCCTGGCCGGCCTCCGTTCTTAGTTTTTTGGCCTCCTTGCTCTTTTACCTGATCTTAAGTAGGCTCCAGCCACAGGAGGTGAGATGAACGAACTGGGTGAAGCCATAGGAGGGATGCTGGAGCGGATCCGCCAGCGGAAGCCCCTCCTTCATCACATCACCAACTTCGTGGTGATGAACGACACGGCTAACGTCACCCTGCACATAGGGGCCCTGCCGGTGATGGCCCACGCCAAGGAGGAGGTAGCCGATATGGTGGCCGCCGCGGGGGCCCTAGTCCTCAACCCCGGCACCCTCACCCCCCAGTGGGTGGAATCGATGCTGATAGCCGGCCGTCGGGCTAACGAATTGGGCATCCCCATCGTCCTGGACCCGGTGGGGGCGGGGGCCACCCCTTTACGTACAGAAAGTAACCAGCGACTCCTCCAAGAGTTGCGCATAGCCGTAGTACGGGGCAACTCCGGGGAGATCGGGGCCCTCACTGGCCTGGGAGGGGTGGTGAAGGGGGTAGAGACGGTGGTGGAGGTGGAGGAGCCCATCGAGGTTGCCAGGGCACTGGCCCAGAAATATGGGCTCACCGTGGCCATCACCGGCCCTCGGGATATCATCTCCGATGGGAAACGGGCCATAGCGGTGGACAACGGCCACCCCATGCTCAAGACCATCACCGGCACTGGCTGCATGGCCACCACCATGATCGCTGCCTTTTGCGCGGTGGAGGAGGATCGCCTTCTGGCGGCTACAGGAGGGCTGGTCTCCTTCGGCTTAGCCGCCGAGTTGGCCGCCCCTCAAGCCAAGGGACCAGGGAGTTTCAAGGTAGCCCTCTTCGACGCCATCTATAGTCTGACCAAGGAACAGGTTTGCGAAGGGGCTAAAGCCTTCTATCTTTAGGGAGGATGAGGATGGATTGGATACTCTATGTGATAACCGACCGCCAACTCTCCAACGGCCGCTCCCATCTGGAGGTGGCACGGGCGGCCATAGTGGGGGGGGCTTCGGTCATCCAACTACGGGACAAGGAGGCGACCACCAGGCAACTGGTGGAGATGGGAGGGAAGTTGAGGGCTCTGACACGAGAGAAAGGGGTCACCTTCATGGTCAACGACCGGGTGGATGTGGCCCTGGCGGTGGATGCCGACGGCGTCCACGTGGGGCAGGACGATATGCCCGTCCCCCTGGCCCGTCGGTTGATGGGGCCGGGGAAGATCGTGGGGGCCTCGGCTGCCACGTCATCCGAGGCCCGGAAGGCCGAGGCGGAGGGGGCGGATTACGTGGCCGCCTCACCGGTCTTCTCCACCCCTACCAAGCCCGACGCCCCCCCTCCCACCGGGCTGGAGGGCCTCCGAGCCATAGTGGAGGCCGTCAGCCTCCCGGTGATAGCCATCGGCGGGATCAACCCTGAAAACGCCGGAGCGGTCATCCAGGCCGGAGCAGCGGGGGTGGCGGTCATCTCTGCCGTGGTCAGCGCCCCGGACATCGCTGCCGCCGCTCGCCGCCTGCGGGAACGAGTGGAATTGGCCCGCAAAGGTAAATAAGGGTGAAGCGGGCTAGCACGGCTAAGGAAAGACCAACCGTCTTATCTACAAAAGGAGGTAGACATGTCCATGGCTAAAGCACGGACTTTCAATCAGGTCATCGATGAGATAGGCTTCGGCCCCTTTCAACGGAAGTTGATGGTCATCTGCGGGGTGGGCTGGGCAGCCGACGCCATGGAGGTACTCCTCATCTCCTTCGTCCTGCCCGCCGTCATCAAGGAGTGGGGGTTGAGCAAGGCCCAGGCCGGCTTCATCGGCACCTCCATTTTCTTGGGCATGTTGGCCGGGGCCTGGTTCTGGGGTACTATCTCTGACTATATCGGCCGCAAGATCGGCTTCCAAGCCACCGTGCTCATCGACTCCCTCTTTGGCCTCCTCTCCGCCCTCTCCCCTAACTACATCCTCTTGGCCCTCTTGCGAGGCCTCACCGGCTTCGGGGTGGGGGGGACCTTGCCTGTGGATTACTCCATCTTCGCCGAGTACCTCCCCACGGAGAAGAGGGGGAGATACCTGGTCTACTTGGAGAGTTTCTGGGCCCTGGGAACTATCGTGGCTGCAGGGCTGGCTTGGCTGATCGTGCCCCGTTTCGGCTGGCGACCCCTCCTGGCCGTCTCCGCCCTGCCCGGCTTGATCATCTACTTCATTCGCCGCTACATTCCCGAATCGCCTCGTTACCTCTTAGTGAAGGGGAGGGAAGAGGAGGCGAGGGAGATCTTGAAGAGGGTGGCGGAGGAGAACGGGGTGGCCCTCTCCCTTGAGCGGCTGGAGAGCGAGGAAGGAAAGAAGAAAGTGACGGTGGCCGCCCTCTGGACCCCCTCCTTCGCCCGTTTCACCCTTATGCTCTGGATCGTCTGGTTCGCCATCTCCCTGGGCTACTATGGGGTCTTCACCTGGCTGCCCAGCATCTTCGTGGAGAAGGGCTTCACTTTCCTGAGGAGTTACCAGAACATCTTCCTCATGGCCCTGGCCCAGTTGCCCGGCTACTTCTCCGCCGCCTATCTGGTGGAACGGGTGGGCAGGAAAGCAACCTTGGGGGCTTATCTGGTTTTAAGCGGCCTCTTCACCTATCTATTCGCCGTTGCCACCATCCTGCCTATGATCGTGACCTCAGCGGTGCTAATGTCCTTCTTCTGTCTAGGGGCCTGGGGCAGCCTCTATGCCTACACCCCTGAAATATATCCTACTGAGATCCGCTCCACGGGCATGGGCTGGGCCAGCGGGATGACCCGTATCGCCGGGGCCATCGCCCCCACCTTGGGCGGGATGCTCCTGCCCCTCTCCCTCCTGCTACCCCTCTCCCTCTACGCGGTGGCCTTCGGCATAGGCGGTTTGGTGATCTTCCTCCTGGGCTTGGAGACCAGAGGACAGCCCTTGCAGGACACAGTCTAAAAGGGATCACCCTGGCATTGAAGATGGAGGGTTATGATGCGCATTAGTGATATCGGCGAATTTGGCCTCATCGATCGCATCGACCGAGCCCTCGGTTCCCCGGGAGCGGGGGTGGTGGTAGGGATCGGCGACGATGTGGCGGTGCTACGCGGCGGGGGCCAGAACTACCTCCTGGCCACCTGTGACATCCAAGTAGAGGGGATCCATTTCCTCAAGGAGGCCATCACTCCCTACCAGTTGGGGCGGAAGGCGGTGGCTATCAACCTGAGCGATATCGCCTCCATGGGCGGCTGGCCAACTTATATTTTGGTCTCCCTGGCCCTGCCCAAGGAGACGGAAGTGGAATATGTGGATGGCCTCTATGAGGGGCTCCGGGAGGAGAGCGAGGCCGCGGGGGCGGAGATAGTGGGGGGGAACCTCTCCCATTCCCAGAGCGGGATTATGGTCGATATCTTCCTCCTGGGAGAGGTGGAGCCCGACCACCTCCTGCTCCGCTCCGGGGCCCGCGTGGGGGACCGCATCTTGGTCACCGGCCAGGTGGGCGACTCCGGGGCTGGCTTAGCCCTCCTGTTAAACCCCTCTCTCTCGGTTAAGGAAGAGGAAAGAGAAGTTGTCTTGCGAGCCCATTTCACCCCCACCCCCAGGCTTAAGGAAGGAAGGGCCATCGCCGCATCAGGGATGGCCACGGTCATGATAGATATCTCCGATGGCTTGGCCAGCGACCTGGGCCACATCTGCGAGAGGAGCGGAGTGGGGGCCCTGATTGAGGCCCAAGAGATCCCCCTCTCTCCGGCTACCAAGGCCATCGCCGGCCTCTTGGACAAAGATCCCCTGGATTTCGCCCTCCACGGCGGAGAGGATTACCAACTCCTCTTCACCGCCCGGCCAGAAAAGGCGGAGGAGTTGGCCAAGATCGTCCGGGAGGAGACGGGGACGCCGGTCTCCATCATCGGCCAGATCAGGCCTTCCCAAGAGGGGATGAGATTAGCCTTAGCCAATGGAGAGATCGTCCCCTTGATGCCTAAGGGATGGGATCATTTTAGGAGGTAAAAGTGTATAAGGTTCTAACCATTGCCGGCTCCGATTCCGGTGGGGGGGCGGGCATCCAGGCCGACCTCAAGACCTTCGCCGCCTTGGGGGTCTACGGCATGAGCGCCCTCACCTCCATCACCGCCCAGAACACGGTGGGGGTACAGGGCATCTACGACCTCCCCGCTTACTTTGTGGGACAACAGATCGACTCCGTGTTGAGCGATATCGGCGCCGATGCAGTCAAGACGGGGATGCTCTCTAATAGCGAGATAATCGCCGTGGTAGTGGCCAAGGTGAGGCAGTACGGGGTGGAGAACCTGGTGGTCGACCCGGTCATGATGGCCAAGAGCGGGGACCGGCTGCTGAGGGAAGAGGCCCAGGAGGCCCTGGTGACTCAACTTCTGCCCCTAGCCAAAGTGGTCACCCCCAACCTGCATGAGGCCCAAGCCCTCTCCGGCCTGGCCATCGGCGACCTAGAGGATATGAAAAGGGCGGCCCTGGCCATCCATGCTCTGGGCCCCAAAAGCGTGGTGGTCAAGGGGGGCCACTTAGAAGGGGAGTGCGTCGACCTTCTCTATGACGGACAGGGATTCATCGAGTTCCCCGGCCCCCGCATCGAGACCGGGAACACCCATGGCACTGGTTGCACCTTCGCCTCGGCCATCGCCGCTGGCTTGGCCAAGGGGCAGGACCTCCCCCAGGCCGTGGAGGCAGCCAAGGAATACGTCACTCGAGCCTTGCAAGGGGCCATCGGCTGGCATCTGGGAGGAGGCCATGGCCCGGTCCACCATTTCTTCGCCCTCTGGAAGGGCCCCCTTTGACAGTAGCCCCCTCTTAGGTTACCATCTCATCAGATCTAATTAGGAGGCAAAAGGTGGCCGAACTACAAGAAATAGCCCAAGCGGCTCTTCAGGCCCTAGAAGAAAAATACCAGGCCCGAGAGGAAGCCCTGTCCCTCTCCCGAGCCCTGGTGCGACAATCGGCCAATACCATCCGCGCCGTCCATCGCGGGGAGTTGGGCGAGGCCCAAGAGATGCTGGAAGAGGGGAAAAGATTGGCTGAGAAGTTGAGGGAAGGCCTGGCCAAGCATCCCGACCTCTACTATTCGGGCTACGCCCAGGACGCCCTGAAGGAGTTGGTGGAGGCCATGACTACCTTCGCCCTGGTGGCCGACAAAGCGCTGCCCAGCCCCCAAGAACTGGGGGTGGAGTATCCAGCCTATCTCCGGGGCCTGGGGGAGGCGGCGGCGGAGATGAGACGCCACGTCTTGGACCTGATCCGCCAGGGGAAGACGGCCAGGGGAGAGGAGATCCTTACCGCCATGGAAGAGATCTACCTAGTCCTCCACTCCTTCGACTACCCCGAGGCCATCACCTACGGCTTGCGTCGCGTCACCGACATGGTGCGCGGAGTGTTGGAGAGGACCCGGGGCGACGTCACCCTAGCCATACGTCAAGAGGAACTGGAGAAGGCCCTCAAGGATTTCGAAGGAAAGATCTCGTAAGGACGGCCAATGCGCCTCATCATCGACGGCCACAATTTGATAGGTCAGATGTTCGACATCTTCCTCTCCGACCCTCACGATGAGGAGAAACTGATCCGTCGTCTGGAAAGGTACCACGCCGACACGGGCATCCCCATCACCGTGGTCTTCGACCCAGGGGGACACCCCTCCTCGCAAAGGAAAATCCTGGGGCAGGGGATCTCCGTCCTCTGGGCGCCCCCCGGCTCCAGCGCCGATGTCCTCATCCGGCTCCTCTTGGATAAGAGTACCTATCCCAGGGGGCTAACGGTGGTCTCCTCCGATCGGGAGGTGAGGAAGGCAGCCCGGGTGCGGCGGGCCAAGGTGATAAGGGCCGAGCGGTTCGCCAGGGAACTCGACAAGAAAAGAAAATCGACGGCCCCCAAAAATCAGGAAAAGGGCGAGGGGTTATCGGAGGCGGAAATAGAAGAATGGATGAGGCTCTTCCAGGACAGAGACCAAGCCTAGGCGAGCCAATTTACAGAGGACAGGGAAACCTCCCCACTTGAGGGAGGTTTTTAAGTCATCTTGACCACGATATCGGTGATGATATTGGCCGCCTCGTCCCCCCGGCCGGCAGAGTTACTGAGGTGGCGATAGATCTCCCTCAATTTCAACATCTCCACTATGTGCTCCACAGCCTTTGGGCGGCTAAAGAGATCGGCAGGGCTTTGGCCCATAGGGCTGTTCAAGTTCCTCTTCCCTGGATAAACTCGTGGGTAGACAGGAAAAGGGATATCCACTATAATCAAAAGCGCTCTCGAGGAGGGACCATGTACCGAGCGCCTCGGGGTACCAGGGATATCTTGCCCCAGGAGCAACCATATTGGGAGTTCATAAGGGACTCCATCCGTCGCATATGCGCCCTTTATGGGTACAAACGTATAGATACTCCCATCTTCGAGGAAACATCCCTATTCGCCAGAGGCATAGGGGCGGGGACGGATATAGTCGAAAAAGAGATGTACACCTTTAAGGACAAGGGAGGGGATAGCCTCACCCTTCTCCCTGAGGTGACTGCCTCGGTGATGCGAGCCTATCTGGAGCACGGCTTCCACGTCCTGCCCCAGCCGGTCAAACTCTATTCCATCCTTCCCGTCTTCCGCTACGAGCGGCCTCAGGCCGGCCGCTTCCGCCAGCACTACCAGTTCAACTGTGAGGCCATCGGGGTGCAGGACCCGGCCCTCGACGCCGAGGTCATCGCCTTGGCTTGGCGCTTCTACGAGGGGCTGGGGCTCAAGGGGCTGAGCCTGCAACTCAACTCCATCGGGGACCACAAGTGCCGTCCCACCTACATCGAAGCCCTGGTGGAGTACTACCGGGGTCGGGAAGGCCAAATCTGCTCCGACTGTCGACCACGCCTGGCCCGTAACCCCCTACGCCTTTTAGACTGCAAAAACGAGGCCTGTCAGCCCATCATCGAGGCCGCACCCAAGAGTTTCGATTTCCTCTGCCCGGAGTGCGCCGAACATTTCGCCTCCTTGCAGAAATGCCTTGACCTCCTGGAGATACCTTATCAATTCAATCACCGCCTGGTGCGGGGGCTGGACTATTATACCAAGACCGTCTTCGAGGTCTGGGCCGCCGGCATCGGGGCCCAGAATGCCGTGGCCGGAGGGGGGCGATATGATGGGTTGGCCAAGGAGATAGGGGGGAAAGATACCCCCGCCATGGGCTTCGCCTCGGGCCTAGAACGGATCATCATGACCATGCAAAGCCAGGGGATCGAGGTCCCCCCTTGGCCTCAACCTCAGTTATTTCTAGCCCATCATGGCCGAGAGGCCCGAAGGGAGAGTCTGCGATTGGCCGACCGCCTCCGGAAGGCCGGCTTCCGGGCCTTCCTCAGTTATGGGGGACGAAGCCTGAAAGCCCAGATGAAGGAGGCGGACCGCCAGGAGGCCACTTACGCCCTCATCCTGGGAGAGAAGGAGATGAGGGGTAGGAAGATAACGGTGCGGGAGATGGCTAGCGGACGAGAGGCCCAGGTAGCGATGGGGGGGGTAGAGGGCTGGCTGAGGGAGCGGTTGAAGGGAGATATATGGTGAAGAAGATCGCCCTGCTTTTCCATCCCAAGATACCGGAATCGCGG
>CAYUAM010000082.1:0-7961 GCA_964442805.1 uncultured Anaerolineales bacterium
CTCATCATCCTAGGCGTCGGCTCCACCAGGGACCCAGCGGTGAACTCGGCGCTCACCATATAGCCATCGGCGGGCTCAACCACCAGATCGGGCATGGAATGGAGTCGGGGGCCACTATATATCTCCTCTCGCTTAAAAACCCTCTTGATCACCACTTGACCCGTTCCAGGGTCTCGCCAACGGTAGAGGGCTTTTATGAGCTCCTCTCGTACCCCATCCCGATCCTCCCACACCACTGTGCCTTGGGGTTCCCGCCCGCGGAGGTTAAGATATATGCGGCCGAAGCAAGGGGCGGAGAGGGCATAGGCCCGGGTACGCGGCCAGTCGGCCAAAGCGCTGCCAGTGAGGCGCTCCACTGCCCCCTCGCCCCGCCCCCGGGGCTTGATAAGCCGCCTCCTTAGCCCCCAGAGATCCACCCTCCTCACCACTTCTTTGGCTCCCCCTATGAGGCGAGGCCATAATTCCCCTTTGAGGAATAAATAGCCCTCCTCTGCCAGCCAACGATTGAGATAGAGCCGCTTCCAGGCCGGGCCAAAACCGTGGTCGGAGAGGATGATCAGGCTCCTCTCCTCGCCCCATCGCCTTATCAACTCCCCCATCAGGCCATCGAGCCTCCGATAGAACCCCAGGACATAGGCCTTATCCTCCTCCTTCTTGGTGCCGAAGTGGGGGTGATGGGGGTCGATATAAGCCCACAGGGCGTGCTGCAGTATGTCGGTGGACTGAAAATGGACCATGAAGAGGTCCCAATCCCCTTTCCCTAGGAGATAAAGGGCTGTCTCCGTCCTTTTCTGAGCCAAACCGATGAGTTGATCGACGAAGCGGCTAACCCCCAAATAATCGAAGGCCCGCACGGGAATGAAGATCTGGTACTCCCCCACGGCGGCGACCACCTCCTCATAGAGGTCCGGGGGGTAGAAGGCCTTTTTCGGCTCCGGGGTGAGCAGACCCGATATCATGAGGCCATTCACGGGCCTGGGGGGGTAAGTGAGGGGGACGTTGATGGTGGCTATCCTCTTGCCTCCCTGGCTCAATATCTGCCAGATAGTCCTCCCTTTTATGGTCCTGGCATCGACGAGGGAAGTCTCATAACTTCCAGGCTGATACTGAGTGAAGTGAAATAGGCCATGTTTTCCGGGGTTCTTTCCGGTCTGGAAAGAGGCCCAAGCAGGGGCGGTTACGGGAGGGATGGTGGAACGCAGCCTCCCCCAAGCGCTGGAATGGAGGAGTTCCCTTAAATGAGGAAGGAGTCCCTCCTCCGCCCAGGGGCCGAGAAGGTCCAGGGTGGCACCGTCCAGGCTGATGATCATCACCTTGGCCATAGCCTTATCTCCCCTCTCCGGGGACTTTCTCCCCGCCAACCTGATGCAGGAGCCCTCTAACCCCTCTCCAATCCAATAGCAGGATGGAAAGCCCATAGATAATTATACCCAATAAGGCCACGGCCCCCACCTGAACGGCCTGCTGAGCCCTATTGACCGCCGGGAATGAACCGTAGAGCCTATCTCTAACTATAACCACGACCACCCCCATGAGTAAGGTGGCCAAGCCCACCCTCAGGAGATAGCCCCCTATCCTCAGAGGCTCCACTTTAGGACGCAGGATCCAAAAGGCTCGCAGGGCTGAGAGTAACCCGGTCAGGGAATAGGCCAGGGCGAGGCCGTAGGCCCCTAGGGGTCCCACCAAAGCCAGATATAGGAGAAGGTTCACCATCAGCATCAGGGACATGTGGATAGCCGGGGTCTTTACATCCTTGGTGGCGAAATGAGGGGCTAAAAGGGTCTGCACCATGGCCAAGGTAGGGATGCTACATACATATATGGCCAAAAGGGAGGCGGTAAAGGCCGTGGCCTCCCCAGAGAAAGCACCCCGCTCCAGAAGCAACCTGATTATGGGTTTGCTCAGGACCACCATCCCGGCCACGGCGGGGAAGACCAACAGCGAGATCAACTTAAGGCCCAGGGCCACCTCTTTGGTCACGGCGGAGATATCCTTCCGCAGGGCCGAAGCCGATAGAGAGGGCATGAGCGCCGTGGAGACGCTATAGGCGAAGACGTTATATATAGCCAGGGATATCCGTCGAGCATATCCCAAAGCCGCAACCGTGCCCGGCGGCAGGAAGGAAGCCAGGAACCGCTCGAAGATAACCCCACTTTGTCTCAGGGCCGATGCTCCCAACTGAACCCCTATCAAATTGGCCACCTGCCTAACCTCAGGGGTTCGCGGATCGAAGATGAATTGGTAACTGGCTCCCTTCGCTGCTACCCCAACCACCAGGACGGCCATCTGCCCTAAGGTTCCCACTACATAGCCCACCGCCACGGAGGATATCCCTAAGCGATGATGGAGCGACAGGATGGTCAGGGAAGCCAAGATGAAACGGATGGGGCTAGCGATGGCCGGGCTGGTGAAATCGTGAAAGGCATTGACCATCGACTGTAATACCGCTATAAGCCCGGCCGGGACCAGGGTAAGGAACAAGATGACGCTCAAGCCCACGGCCAGCGATTTGGAGGCCTCCTCCAGCCCAGGGGCGATGAGAGGGATGAGAAAAGGGGAAAAGGCCACCCCCAACAAGGTCGTGGCCAAAAGGGCTAAGGAGTTCAAGTTAGCCACCAGGCTGAACAACCTCCACGTTTGTTTCCGTCCCTCGGCCTTAAATGTGGCAGTGAATACGGGGACTAGGACCGAGCCGTAGGAATAGATCAACAGTTGATAGACGAATTCGGGGATGGTGAGGGCTACGAACAGGGCGTCGGTCTTAGCACCCACGCCGTATAGGGCGGCGATGATCATATCCAAGACCACGCTGGTCACCACTCGCGCCAGGTTGCTGCCAGTGAGGAGAAGCGAGTTCTTTATCAAGGGAGGTCTCTTCAATGCTATAGCCTCTGCCTCTCCGTCGAGCAAAGGATTTGCTTCCTCCGTCAATCCCTCAACCCCTCTCGCATCTTGGCCTCCTCCAGAAAATATGGACATAGATCTTCGGAGCCAGAGAGCCGATCGGCTTCCTCATACTCCATCGCTGCCCGCTCCAGGTCCCCACGCTCTTGATAGACCCATCCTAGACGGCAATGGACAGTGGGGATGGCTAGGAACCGAGCGGCCTCATCCAATATAGCGGTGACCTCCTCATCTCCCAGCGAATGACCAGGCCGGCCATAGTAAAGGGAATGCGGCCCATACCCTTCCCAAGCCATCACGATGGTCAGAAAGCCATTCTCCTTCACCCAATTTAGGATCTCTCTCCGCGGGTCGGCTTCCCCCGAGGGGTGAAATATGAACCACACCCGGCGACCATCGGCTACTTCTTTCACCCGCTCTAGGGAGCCACCGGCGGAGTGGACGTTCTCCAGATTAGGGGCATAATAGAGCAGGCTCTGTATGGACGAGCCTTCCACGATGACCATCTCATCCTCCTGGGCTACGGCGCTCAGGAAGGCAGCCAACTCTCGCCAATCATAACCCGGCACCCTATAGTATGCTAAGAGCGGTCCAACCCCCGCCGTCCCCAAGAGTAAGAGTAGGAGGGCCACGCTCACCAAAGAAGACACAACTTTCGGTCTCCTTTTCACCCCCTTCTCTACCCACTTCCCCACCGCCATGATCCCTTCCGATGCCACGAGCAAGTAGATGGGCAAAAGATAGAGCACGTATCGGACATTGAACTTTCGGGTTCCCCCTACCATCAAAAGGGCGAGGTAGGGAGGAAGGAACCAAAGAAGTGTGAGGGCGAAGGTTTTCCCTCGCGAACCAAAAAAGAGGCTCGCCAGGCCCAGGAGAAAAAATAGGGCCAAGAGGTAAGCGGTAACCTCACCTCCAAAATTAAAGTCGCTCCCGGATATGGTTAAGGCCCTGAAAACTGAGACCTTGGGAGCGAGGCTTCCCGATTCCAGCCTGATCTGCCTAGAGATGAGGTTTCGGAGCAGAGCAGGGAGCCAGGGGAGGTAAACGGCAAATATGACCAATAGGCTGAGGATAAACCCTTTATCATCGCGGAAAATGGATGGCCAGGACCATGGGGAAAGGCGAGGGCGTTCGCGGTAAATGGTCCAAATGGCGTAAAGCAGTTCGCTTCCTAGGACGAACAGGGCAAAATAATGTGTATAGATGTTAAGGAGGGTAGCCAAAGCGAAGCCCGCCCAGAACTTCCTGTCCCTAGTGGCTAGGGCTCGATGCAGGAAATATAGGCTCAGGAGGGAGAAGAAGGCCAGAGCAGAATACATCCTGCCCCTCTGAGAGGCCAAGATATGGGAAGGGGTAACGGCCAGGAAGAAAGCAGCCATAAGACCTTGGGCCCTCCCCAGAAGGAGCCTTCCTACCAGATAGAGGAGAGGAAGGGTGGCTATCCCCAATAGCGCCGCCGGAAGCCTCAATACTATCTCGTCATCACCCAGGTAAAGCAAAAAGTGGGTCAGAAAGAACCAAAGGGGAGGGTGTGCGCCCTGCTGTTCTAAGGCCCCTGCGATGCGAAGCAAAGGTTCTCGGGAGAAAAGCAAGGTGCGACTCTCATCGCCGGTAAGGCTAACGGCATCAAGCCCATACAGCCGTAGGGCCCCTCCCAAAAGCACGATGAGGGCCAGAGAGCCCCATTCGACCTTAGATTTCGACCAAAAACTTTTCATCATCTCTCACTCAATAGCCGAAGTACCTCCTCCAGACGCCCCTTGGCCCCTTCAGTCACCCTCTCTGGCATAGTATCGCTGGCCAGTTGGGCCTCCCCGCGGGCCGAGTCCATATCCCCCCGCATCAAGTGGAGGCGGGCTAAGGCCACATGGAGTTCAAACTCAGCCTCAGGCTGCCTCTGAAGGGGGAGGAACTCCTCCAGGATCTTCTCCGCGCTATCTGCTAGCCTCTCGCAGGGCCCCAAAGGCTGGAAGAGGGCCACCTGAGTAAAATCGATCCTACTCACTTCCCCCTGAGCGATCACCCCCTCCTGCTCGGGGTTCCAGATCACCCCCCAAGCCCGCCCGCAATGGTGAGCAATGGGCTCTAGACGAGCGATGGAACTCACCCCTAGTATGGAGCCTTCCTTCTCCGGCAGATAGTAAAAGAGCCCTTGCAGGGGCCTCCCTTCATCCCCCCCAGAGCCATAAAAGGTGCCATCCACGAGGACGATATCACCCACTTCCATGGTCTCTCTAAGGTGATCGCTAACCCCCCTCCAGTCCTCTTTCCCCTCCCGGTAATAAGATAGGGTGGCGCTCCAAGCGCTCCCTCCTACCACCAGCAAGGAGAATAAAGTGAGGCTGGCCAACCAACCTTCTGCTCCAGCCGAGCCATGGGTTACCCCCCCTCGAACTCGCGACCAAAGGCGACCGATGGTGGCCGCAAGAGAGGTCATCCCTTGGGCGATGAGCAAAAGGTAAAGGGGCAAGACAAAGATCATATAGCGGATGGTGAATTTCCGTGGTTGGACTAAGGCGATGAGGAGGAAGGGAAGCCCCACCCACAGCAAGGCCAAAACCAACTCCCTATACCGACCCCGGTAGAGGAGGGTCAAAAGGCCAATTATGAAAAGACCTCCATAGAGGTAGAGGGTCCAGTCCGATCCCACCCCCAAGCGGCCAAAAGCCTTTGCCAGAAACTGGGGAGTTAACTGCACGCTTTTTTCCACCGCCCAAGATTCCCGTTCCATCTGCCTAGCCAAAAAGTTCTGTCTCAGCGCTGGCAGCCAAGGCAGGTAGAGGAGGGCAATGGCCACCGCGCTCAGAAACATCAGCCGCCATCGTCTCGCCAGGCTCAAAAATGGCCTCTTGTCAGCCTCAGGCTTCCATCCCCAAGAAGTCATAAGAACAAACCAGAGGCTCTCAGCGAACGAGACGAAGAAGGCAAAATAACTGTTATAAAGGTTCAAAATGGTCGATAAGATGAATAGGGCCCACCACCGTTTCTCCCTCCGCTTCATGGCCTTGTCTAGGGCATAGAGGGAGAGAAGGGAGAGGAAGACAAGGAGAGCGTACATACGAGCCTCTTGCGAATATCGTATGTGAAAGGGGGAAAGGGCCAAGAGAAAAGAGGCTATGAGGGCCTCTCTCCCGCCCAAAAGGGACCGCCCCACCAGATATAGAAGAGGGATAGAAAACACCCCCGCTATGGCCGCGGGCAGGCGCAGGACGATCTCGCTCCGCCCTAAGTAGAGGAAGAAGTGGGTCAATAGAAAATGCAAAGGCGGATGAGCCCCTTCCCTTACCAGCGAGGGCGTGATGGAGAGTAAAGGCCGCGCCGCGAATTGGACGGTGGAGATCTCATCCATCCATAGGCTCTCGGTGCCGAGTCTATAGAACCGCAAAAAAGCCCCCACAAGGATCAGGGCTAAAAGTACCCCTTTAATGGTGCGCTCATCGTTCCTATTTAGACTTCTCCAGACCCTTGCCACCATCATTCCACTTTGCCTGGAGTTGTCCCCCTCACTGGCATCTCCGTGAGCCTGAGCCCTTCCCTGGTCAAGAAGATATACCCTACCGCCAAAGGGAGGAGACGGATGCCCCTAACTAGGACCGCTAATGCCAAAGCATTGCTGCTCTCCACCTTGAAGAAGCCCAAACAAGCGACCACCAGGAATTCAAAGGCGCCGAGGTTGCCGGGGAGGGCAGGGATGGACATAGACATGAAGGTGAGGGCCATGGGTAAGGCATAGGCATAGAGGGGCAGGGCCAGGCCCAATGAGCGGCCGGTCAAATACCAGGCCACCACCACTACCCCCCATACCGCTATCGATAGGAGGAAGGCCTTGACCATCTGGCTGGTGTGACGCAGGACCTCCAGCCCATCTAAGAAAATACCGAGGCGGTGAACCACTTTCTGGCTCATGGGGATGGAGATGCGCCCCAATAGAGCGGCCGTTATCTCGATGACCCGGCGATGTTGATATGGCAGGATTAAAATGAACACCCAGAGCGCGCCCACGCTCAATGCTACGATAACCCCCAGGCGGCCCATCCACCCTGGCGATGGCTGGGCCAAGATCACGGGCAAGAAGAAGAGGGTGAGGGTCAAAAAGTCAAGCACCTTTTCCACCACAATGGTGGCCAAGATGGTGCTCTTTCTCATGTCAACTTTTTCCCCGAACACGTAGGTACGCACTAATTCCCCTGCATTGGCCGGTAGGACGAAGTTGCCGAAATAGCCTATCATCACTCCCGAGAAGAGGGACCAAAAACCCAGCCCTCTTTCCTGGAAGAGGTATCTCCAGCGCCAGGCTTTCAACCAGAAAGAGCCGAAAAGCACCAAAGCCGCTGGTAATAGGAAGAGATAAGTGGCCGACCGAAAGGCTTCAGCCACCTTCCTCAAGTCCACGCTCCTCAGGACCCAAAAGAGGAGGAGGAAACTAATCAAGATCCCCACCACCAAGCGCACTTTCCTCAATTTGTAAACCTCCTCAGGCTATGTAGCCCAAGCCTTTCAACCTCTCTCGCACCTCGGCCTCCTCGGCCTCCGAGTACCCTCCTCCACGCTCTCCCTCCACCAAGGAAGGCTCGCTGTAAGAGATAGCATGGGCTTGGAGAAAGTCATCCTGGAAAGCCTCTCTCAACACTCGACCGTCCATATCTTTGGGGATAGGACAGCCTAAGAGGTAGAGTATGGTAGGAGCCAAGTCCACTATATTGGCCCCTTGGACCACATATCCTGGTTTGACCTGAAGGCCGTGAAGGATCAACATGCCATTCATGCGGTGGTGGCCAGTGTGACCCAGGGTGGGCCCAAAGACCAGATTAGAGCCGAATTCCGATTCCCCAAAAGCGACGTGAGAGAACCCCTTGGGCATGAGCAGGAGATCAGGGGTCTGCTCCAGGCTCTCCCCCCAATATATCTCCTCCTTCTTGTAGACCCTCTCTATAGCCCTCTCCCCAGTGATGGGGCTCACCAGAGCAAGGAGTTCGGATTTGATCCTTTCCCTCAACTCCTCGTACTCCCCCCCCGGCTCTACTATCCCTTGAGGTTGTCTCCCCCGCAGCTTG
>CAYUAM010000083.1:0-7961 GCA_964442805.1 uncultured Anaerolineales bacterium
AAGGGCATGTTGCCCAGGTTCTCCCACCAGGTGATGTCGTCGGCACTGTAGGCCGCGCCCAGGACATCCACATCGCCGTCTCCGTCTACGTCGGTGGCGTATACGTAGTGCGCCCCATCGAAGTCGCCCTTGATGGTGTGTTCGGTGAAGACCTCGCTGCCGTCATTCTCCCACCAGGTGATGTCGTCGGCACCCATCGCGGCGCCCAGGACATCTACATCGCCATCGCCATCCACATCGGTGGCGTAGACGGAGATGGCGGCATTGAAGTCGCCCTTGATGGTGTGCTCGGTGAAGACCTCGCTGCCGTTATTCTCCCACCAGGTGATGTCGTCGGCCCCAGCCGCCGCGCCCAGGACATCGACATCGCCATCACCGTCCACATCGGTGGCGTAGACGGAGGCTGCCCCATCGAGGGTGCCCGCGATGGTGTGTTCGGTCCAGCCGCCATCAGCAGGAGTGCCATCGTTCTCCCACCAGGTGATGTCGTCGTCGTAGTACGCAGTGCCCAGGACATCCACATCGCCATCCCCGTCCACATCGGTGGCGTAGACGGAGATTGCCTCAACGAAGTCGCCCGCGATGGTGTGTTCGGTGAAGCCCTCGCTGCCGTCGTTCTCCCACCAGGTGATGTCGGAGGCATCCAAAGCAGCACCCAGGACATCCACATCGCCATCCCCGTCCAGGTCGGTGGCATAGACGGAGCCTGCCCCATCGAAGTCGCCCTTGATGGTGTGCTCGGTGAAGGATTCGCTGCCGTCGTTTTCCCACCAGGTGATGTCGTCGGCGTTGTATGCCGCGCCCAGGACATCCACATCGCCATCACCGTCCACATCGGTGGCGTAGACGGACTCTGCCCCATCGAAGTTGGCCTTGATGGTATGCTCGGTGAAGACATCGTGCTCAGCCCAGGCCGGGGCCGCGAGCAGCAGCCCCAAAAGGAGCATCAAGGCCAGTCCTCTCTTTTTCATCTTTGCTCTCCCCCCTCTCCGCTTTTTGTCCGGAGGTAGCAAAAGCCGACCCTCCTTCCTCCGGGCTAGGAATGGGTCAGCCTTTATAACTGGTTCCTCCCGCAGCGTGATATTGATGTGAAGCCACAAAGTTGGTCACTTGATGCGTGTTAAATCACTATACCACAACCGGGTTGAGGAGTCAATAGGAAGAGCCCCTTCCGGTGAAGAGGGAAGGGGCTCTTGTTGTGAAAGGGTAGAATAGGTGGCCTAACGATCAGTGAACAACCAGCAGCACATCATCGAACCAAGCCTTGCCGGCCTGGTTGGCGTAGCGCAGATAGACCTCTATCTTGTTGTAGTCTTTGACGGTGGTGAAAGCCTTCTCCCTATACTGCCAGCCGTGAGTGGATTTGGTGAAGCAGGCCTTATAGGTCTTCTTGGTGGCGTCGGTGTGGAAGACCTTGGCCTCTAGGCAATAAGCCCCACCGGAGGCGGAGGGGCTCTTGGCCTTGCTTCGTCCGCTGAGGGTGAAGGAATCGCCGGCGTCGCCGGAGATATTGACTACCTGTTTGAGGGATTTATTGGCGGTGTTGCCTATGAAGAGGAAGGAGCAGGAGCCATCATAGTGGGTGGTGCAGACGCGCTTATCTTTGAGGGTTAGTTTTTGGCCCTTCCAGGGGACGGGAATGCGGGGGCCCAATTCGAAGGAGCCGTTGGCCAACCCCAGGTTCTGCCACCAGGTGATGTCGCTGGCATCCCACGCCGCGCCCAGGACATCCACATCCCCATCACCGTCCAGGTCGGTGGCATAGACGGAGTAGGCCCCATCGAAGTCGCCCTTGATGGTGTGTTCGGTGAAGCCGGGAGGCGTGCCTCCATCGTTCTCCCACCAGGTGATGTCGTCGGCATAGTAGGCAGCGCCCAGGACATCCACATCGCCATCTCCGTCCACATCCTTAGCGTATACGGAGGTTGCCCCAGTGAAGTCGCCCTTGATGGTATGTTCGGTGAAGGTCTCGCTGCCGTCGTTCTCCCACCAGGTGATGTCGTTGGCAGATTCTGCTGCGCCCAGGACATCCACGTCGCCATCCCCATCCACATCGGTGGCGTAGACAGAGTAGGCCCCATAGAAGTCGCCCTCGATGGTGTGCTCGGTGAAGACCTCGCTGCCGTCGTTCTCCCACCAGGTGATGTCGCTGGCAATGGTCGCAGCGCCCAGGACATCCACATCGCCATCTCCGTCCACATCCGTGGCGTAGACGGAGACTGCCCCAGCGAAGTCGCCCTTGATGGTATGCTCGGTGAAGACCTCGCTGCCGTCGTTCTCCCACCAGGTGATGTCGCCGCCAATCACCGCCGCGCCCAGGACATCCACATCGCCATCGCCGTCCACATCGGTGGCGTAGACGGAGTAGGCCCCATCGAAGTCGCCCTTGATGGTGTGCTCGGTCCAGCCGCCATCAGCAGGAGTGCCATCGTTCTCCCACCAAGTGATGTCGTCGTCACCGCTCGCAGTGCCCAGGACATCGACATCTCCATCCCCGTCGACATCGGTGGCGTAGACGGAGCGTGCTTCATCGAAGTTGCCCTTAATAGTGTGCTCGGCGAAGACCTCGCTGCCGTCGTTCTCCCACCAGGTGATATCGTCGCTATTCACCGCTGCGCCCAGGACATCGACATCGCCATCTCCATCCAGGTCGGTGGCGTAGACGGAGATTGCCCCATCGAAGTCGGCGTTGATGGCGTGTTCGGTGAAGACCTCCGCCGTGGCCCAGGCCGGGGATGCCAGCAGCAGCCCCAGTAGGAGCATCAACGCTAACGCTCTCTTTTTCATTCTTCCGTTTCCTCCTCTCTTTGTTGATGGCAAGAAGACAAAGCCGACCCTCCTCCCCCAGGGCTGGGAATCAGTCGGCCTTCATAACCGGTTCCTCCCCTAGCAGTGTATTTCATAGGAAGCCACGATGAGGGTCAATTGGTGCTCTTGTAGCCCACTATACCACAGATGAGTCAGGGAGTCAATAAGCGAGCCCCTTCTATTGCCTCTGCCATTCTACAAAATCTAAGTTATAATCCTAAGAGAGGGATATTCATGACAACCTTAGATTGGATCCTGCCAGGGGTCTCCAAGCCGGCCCGCTACACCGGGGGGGAGTGGAATAGCGTAACTAAGGATTGGGAGAAGGTGAGGACCAAGGTGGCCTTGGCCTACCCCGACCTCTATGAGGTGGGGATGAGCAACCTGGGCCTGGCCATCCTTTATGACCTCCTCAACCGGGAGGAGGATATCTTGGCCGAGCGGGTCTATGCCCCCTGGATGGATATGGAGGAGGCCCTGCGAGGGGCCAAGATGCCCCTCTATAGCCTGGAGACCAAGCATCCGCTGAGGGAATTTGACATAATCGGCTTCAGCCTCTCCTATGAATTGAACTACACCAACGTCTTGACCATCCTGGACCTGGCGGGCCTCCCCCTCTTCGCCGCCCAGCGAGGAGAGGGCTACCCCCTGGTCATCGCCGGGGGGAGTTGCACCTATAACCCCGAGCCTATGGCCGATTTCTTCGACCTCCTGGTGGTGGGCGAAGGGGAAGAGGTGCTATTGGAGTTGGTGCGGGCCTACCAGGAGTGGGGGGGCACCAGGGAAGGCTTCCTGCGCCGGGCGGCGGAGATAGAGGGGGTGTATGTGCCCAGCCTCTATGAGGTGAAATATGATGGCGGTTTGGGCTTCCCTACGCCCCGAGGAGGGGAGGCCAAACCTCGCGTGACCAAGCGCTTTCTCCGCGGTCTTCCCCCTCCCCCCACCGCGCCGGTGGTGCCTTACCTGGAAGCCATCCATGACCGGGCCATGATAGAGATAATGCGGGGCTGCACTAGGGGTTGCCGCTTCTGCCAGGCCGGGATCATCTATCGGCCGTTGCGGGAGCGCCCGGTGGAGGAGGTGATGGCCGCCGCCGAGGCGCTGCTCGTGGCCACCGGCTATGAGGAACTATCCCTGATCTCCCTGAGCAGTTGCGACCATAGCCAGATAGAGGAGTTGGTGGAGAAATTTTTGGCTCGCTATGCTCCCCAGCACACTTCCATCTCCCTGCCCAGCCTGCGCATCGACTCCTTCTCCTTGGAGTTGGCCGCCCTTTTCCAGAGCCAGCGCAAGGCCGGCCTCACCTTCGCCCCGGAGGCGGGGAGCCAGAGATTGAGGGAGGCCATCAATAAGGGGATGAGGGAGGAGGAGATCCTGGCCACCATGGAGGCGGCCTTCCGGGCCGGCTGGCAGAAAATAAAACTATACTTCATGCTCGGCTTGCCCACGGAGACGGAGGAAGATGTAGCCGCCATCGGCCACCTGGTGAGGCAAATTAGGGAAGTTGGCCGGCGCTGGCAGGGCCGGCGGGCTCAGGTCAACATCAGCCTGGCCACCTTCGTCCCTAAGTCCCATACCCCTTTTCAATGGGTGGCCCTGGAGGGGGAGGAGAGCCTCCGCAGGAAACAGGACCACCTTCGTCGCCAACTGCGGGGGCCGGGCCTGCGCCTCAGTTGGAGCGACCCGGAGACGACGCTATTGGAGGCGGCCTTATCCCGGGGGGACCGCCGCTTGGGGAAGGTCATCTACAACGCCTGGAGGAGGGGGGCCAGGATGGATGCCTGGGGGGGCCATCTTCAGGCGGCCATTTGGTGGGAGGCCTTCGCTGACGAGGGGCTGGCTCCCGACCTCTACGCCCGACGCCAAATGGACCCGGAGGAGCCCCTGCCCTGGGAGCATGTAGATGCGGGGGTGACCAAGGGGTTTCTCCAGCGGGAGTATGAGCGGGCCTTGCGGGGGGAGAGCACCCCCGATTGCCGGGAGGGTTGCCAGGGGTGCGGGCTACTGGAGGCCTTTTCTAACGATGCGTGCCAGGGTCGGAGGCCTGGAAGATGAGACAGCGGCTGCGCATAACTTTCGCCAAGGGGGAGGAGTTGAGGTATATCTCCCACCTGGACGCCTTGCGCCTCTGGAAGCGAGCCCTGCGCCGGGCCAAAGTGCCCCTGGAATATTCCCAAGGTTTCCATCCCCAACCCAAAATCTCCCTGGCCGCTCCCCTCCCCGTGGGCTGCACCGGGGAGGAGGAGGTGATGGAGATAACCTTGGAGCGACCACTCTCCCTATCGGCTCTGGCCAAGGGGTTGAGGAAGCAGTTGCCTTTGGGGATCACCCTGAAGGAGGTAAAAGAGGTGTATCTGGCTCTTCCTCCCCTTCAATCTCAGGTTCGTTTCGCCGAGTATGTGGCCTTACCCATAGAGGAGGGTGAACTACAGGGGAGGATCGATCGACTCTTGGCCGCGAAGGCCATCCCTCGAGAGCGGCGGGGCAAAGAATATGACCTCCGTCCCCTCATCGATGACCTTCGCCTGGAGGGTCGAGCCCTGTGGATGCGGTTGAGGCAGGACGCCCAGGGGGCGGGGCGGCCCGATGAGGTCTTGGAGGCCTTGGGCCTGGAAAGGGCAGGGAAGGCCATCCATCGTACGCGTTTGATATTTACATCTCAACTTTGAAAAAGCCTCTGCTGACCCTAATTCCCCTCCCGCTCTGGTTGGCGTTATTCTACCGAGGGTGATGGGCTTCAGACCGGGAAGACGCGAAGGAGTGCGGAAACCGATATATGACTGTGAAGTGGGAATGTATGAATTGCGGACATGTCTGGGACGGCGTGCCACCTACCGAGCGGAGCCGTAGAGCCACGTGTCGGCGTTGTGGGTCGTGGCAAGTCTATCCGGGCTGGAAAGACAAGAAATGGAGTCAGGTCTCCGCCATCGTGAAGGGTATGCGGGGCCATCGGTGCGAACGATGTGGAGCAACCGATAAGAATCTCAATGTTCACCACATCGTCTCCTTGCGAGCTGGAGGAGATAGCCGTCTTGATAATCTGGTCGTGCTCTGTGCAGAGTGCCATGCCAAGGAACACTTTGTCCCGCTGTTGCTTCTCTTGTTGTTCCTCGCGGCGGCTGCCCTGCTCTATTGGCTATTCTCACAGCCATCAAGGTGACGAAATTGGTGTCCTATGGTCCGCAAAGAAAAGCCTGTTCCCAGTGATGGGATTTTACTTTTCCTCCGGGGCCTGTAAAATGAGGGCAAGCAGGAGTGCAAACAAGTGTTAGCGACGGTAGACTGGAATCAAGTGGCTATAATAGTAGCGACCGCTCTGGTGACCGGTCTTGTCACCGGCATAGTCGAGTACCTCATATTGAGGAAGACTTGGTCTTGGGAAACAAGCCAACGCCGTATTGACTATAGGCGGCACCGGGTGGAGCAAAAGGTTGAGGCGCTGGATGGCTGGATCGCAGCCGTGATGGGTGTTGGCGAGGCGGTCAGAGAAGCCTGTCTTCTTCAGCACCTGGCAGCATCCGGGGGAGCCATAAAGGAAGGCGTTGCCTCGAATCTGCGAGGGTTGAACGCGAGGATGGAAGTGGTTGATGGGCTCACCCCGGAGTTGTGGGGCGCGGCGAGTGTGTATCTACCGACCGATTTCAAGAAATCGCTACACGACTTTCATCAGAAGGCAAAGCAACTTCGGGACGAATGGCAAATGCTTGCAGTGAAGATTCTTCGTGCCTGTGACCAAGAACGTGGGCTATCACAGGAGGAGCTGGAACTGCTCAAGAGCAAGGGCAAGGAAGTTTTTGAATCTTGGCTTGGTTTGCTCCTCCAGGGCATCAGACTCCGCAAGCAGATTGACGAGATTCTTGAGAAGGTCGGACAACGGCCACACGAACCATTACTGGTTGAGTTTGACAAATGAGAGCGGAGTTGGTATATTTTATAAGTTGGTCAAATTGGGAGAGTGTTTGATGTACGCTGTTATCGAGGTGGGAGGTAAGCAATATCGGGTCTCCGAGGGGGACAGGGTCGAGGTGGAGCGGCTCCCCTTGGCCGTGGGAGAGGGCCTGGAGATCGATAGGGTGCTCCTCTTGGGAGGCCAGGGCCAACCGATGGTGGGAACTCCCACCGTGACCGGGGCTAAGGTCAAGGCCCGGGTGGTGGAGCACGGCCAGGGGAGGAAGGTCATCGTTTTCAAATTTCACCGGGATAACCGCTATCAGCGGAAGCAGGGCCATCGCCAAGGTTACACCCGCCTGGCCATCGAGAGCATCGTGGCCAAGGAAGAAAAGGTGGCCAAAGCGAAGGCCAGGAAAGCGGCTCCGAGGAAGAAGGTTACCCCCTTGGAGGAGTTAGGGTTATCTAAGCGTACTCTTAGTTCGCTCAAAAAGGCCGGGATAGAAAGCGTGGAGGCCTTGGAGGTGGAGTTGAAGAAGGGGGAGGAGGCCCTTTTGGCCCTCCCCGGTTTCGGGCCCAAATCGTGGGAAGAGGTTAATGAGCGTTTGAGGAGAGGTTAAGAGATGGCGCACAAGAAGGGCGGCGGTTCCAGCCGCAATATGAGAGATAGCCAATCCCAAAGGCTAGGGGTGAAACGGTTCGGCCAGGAGAGGGTGCGGGCAGGCAATATCATCGTCCGCCAGCGGGGGAGCGCTTTCTTGCCCGGCAATAACGTGGGCCTGGGCAAGGATTATACCCTCTTTTCCCTCATCGACGGCTACGTGCAGTTCGAGCACGTCTCTCGTGGCAAGAAGAGAATTAGCGTCTATCCGGAGAGGCCCTCATGAAGAAAGATATCCACCCCGAGTACTACCCCCAGGCCCAAGTGGTCTGTGGATGTGGCAACACCTTCACCGTGGGGGCTACTAAGCCCTTGATAAAGACTGATATCTGCTCTGCATGTCATCCTTTCTTCACTGGCGAGCAGAGGATCGTGGATACCGCTGGACAGGTGGAGCGCTTCATGCGCCGCCTGGCAAAGAAGGGCCAACGCGAGCGGGCTAAAGAGGAGCCCAAGGGCAAGAAGAAATAGGGCAGGGAAACCTGCCCTTTTTGACATAGGAGGAGGGACTATGGGGGATGGCGGCTCGCTGGAGGTGATCTGTGGCAGCATGTTCAGCGGGAAGACCGAAGAGTTGATCCGCCGGGTCAAGCGGGCCCAGATC
>CAYUAM010000084.1:0-7903 GCA_964442805.1 uncultured Anaerolineales bacterium
GGTATCCCGCGCCCCTCTCCTTTATTCGGCCTTCTTGGCTTTGCGGCGTCGCCAGAGCCGCCAAAGCCCCCAGAGGATGACGAAAGGGATGGCAAAGATGATGAGGATGGGAAGGACGATGATGATCATGCGGGTGGCCAAGTCGACCAGGAACTGGAGGGCGGTCACCAGGTTGCGGACCGAATCGCGAAGGGTGCGGGTCCAACTCCACCCTTTCTCCACCAGAGGGATCACTTCCTTGGGGGTGAGGGTCACGGTGAGGGCGGCCAGGGCGGCGGAGTGTTCCAAGTATTGCATGCGCCCCTGGATCTGCTCGATCTCGCCCCGGATGGCGGTCAGTTCCCGATAGACGGCCAGGATATCCTCGGCCTTCTGCGTCTTCTCCCGCACGGAGGCCAGGAGTTCCCTCAACTCTTCCTCGGTGGCTTGGAGGTTTTTGAGGCGGGCCTCCAGGTCAGTGTACTCCTCGGTGACATCCTGGGCACTGGTGTTCTCCCCTTGCTCCTCCAGAGCCTCTTCCTTGATGCGACGCCTAGCCTCGTCAAAATCCTCGGCCGGCACCCGGATAGTGATGGTGGCGTGGAGTTGTTCGTTCTCCCTCCAGGAGTTGGAATCGGCCACATATCCTCCCAGTTGGGCGGCCAGGGCCTCGATATGGGCCAGGGCTACCTCCGTATCCTCCACCACCATGGAGATGTTCCCTGTGCGCACGATGAGCCGCTCCTCGGCTTGAGGGAGGGCGACGACAGACTCGCCAGTTGTGCCATAATCTGCCCCCGCGGCCTTTTCGGGGGCGAGGGGGGCAGGTACCGCCGTGGGCACGGCCGCGAACCGGGCCGGAGCACAGGCCGAGGCCAAGAGGGCCAGGATGATTACCGTCAGGAATAGTTTCCCTTTCATATTTTCTCCTTTCATCGAGAAGATGTCGTTTCCATACATTTAGACGCCTTCCAGTTCTTTAAGGTTCCCAGCCTACCACCCGTAAGATAAGCGGGCGATGAGGCTCTCCGGCAGGCCCCTCTCCCTCATCATTTTTTGGGTCTGCTCGATGGGGTAATCCACCCGCCCATATTCGATGGTAGCCTCCTCGCTGTCGAAGAGGAGGTAACTGGCCCTTGGGTCGCCATCGCGAGGTTGCCCTATGCTCCCCACGTTGATCAGGTAGCGACCATCGTTCAGGCTCATTTTCTGCCCCGGGGGGAGGATGAAAGCCTGGGGATGGCCTTTCCCTTCCTGGCGGAAGACCACCGGGACGTGGGTATGCCCATGGAAGCAGAGGGGGGTCTGGAGGAGGGCGAAGGTGTGCTGGGCGATTAGGGGGTGGGTGATATACTCCCAGATGGGAGCGCGTAGGCTGCCATGCACCAAGGTGTAATCCCTTTCTACGAGGGTCTCCGGGAGGGTTTTCAGGTAAGCCACGCTCTGGTCGGTCAACTCCCTTCCCGTCCATTGACAGGCTATCCTGGCCGCAGGATTGAAATCGTTGGCGTCCATCTTGCCGATGGCCGCCCAGTCGTGGTTGCCCGCTACGCAGCGAAAGGAGGGGAGCGTCCGCAGGAGTTCTATACATTCATTGGGGTTGGGGCCATACCCCACCATATCTCCCAAGCAAAGCACCCCATGGATCTGGCCCAGATCCACCTCTTCCAGGACCGCTTGCAGGGCCGGCAGGTTGCTATGGATGTCGGAGAGGATTAGATAGCGCACGGTTTCAAGTCTACCACAATTTGTCCCGTTTGCCTAGTCTCCTTGCGCTAGGAGGGGAGTGGGATATAATTCAGGGCGGAGGTCAGGAGGGGTGAGGAGGTTTCGGCTGGTCAGTGGCTCCCCCCAGGAGACGAAGGAGATAGGGGTCTCCTTGGCTCACCTCTTGCGAGGCGGGGAGTTGATTTGCTTGGAAGGGGAGTTGGGGAGCGGCAAGACCACCTTCATCCAGGGCCTGGGGCAGGGCCTGGGGGTGGAGAGGCCCATCACCAGCCCCACCTTCACCTTGGTCAACGAATATCGAGGGGGGCGATTGCCCCTTTACCATGTGGACCTCTTCCGCATCGGTAGCGAAATGGAGATCCGAGCCTCCGGCTTAGAGGAGTTCTTTTGGGATGAAGGGGTCTGCGCGGTGGAGTGGGCGGAAAAGGCGGTGGGGCTTTTGCCTCCGGAGAGGCTATGGATAACTTTTGAGCATGGAGGGAGGGAAAGACGGTTCCTCTCCCTAGAGGCCAAGGGCTTCATCTATGATGAACTCTTGGCCGCCCTTGAGGCGGGATGAGATGATATTGGCCATCGATACCTCCACCCAGACGGTCAGCCTCGCCCTCTATGAGGGTCAGGGTGGGGTGGCGGCGGAACTAACCTGGCGCTCCTTGAGCCATCATACCGTGGAGTTGGCCACCTATCTGAACCTCTTGTTGCAGCGTGTGCCTTCCTCTACGTTGTCTGGCCTAGCCGTGGCCTTGGGGCCCGGCTCCTTTACCGGCCTGCGGGCCGGGCTCAGCCTGGCCAAGGGGCTCACCTTGGCCCTGGGGATACCGCTAGTGGGAGTTCCCACCTTGGACGTCCTGGCCTATTCCCAGCGCTATCAGCCCCTGCCCATCTGTGCCCTGTTAGAGGCCGGTAGGGGGCGGGTCTGTGCCGCCTTCTATGAAAAGGAAGGTTCTGACCTACGGCGGGTCAGTGATTACCTCCTGACCACGGTGGAAGAACTCGCCTCCCATGTCTCCGTTCCCACCCTCTTCTGCGGGGAGATAGACCCTCAAGGGGCCGATATCCTGCCAAAGGGGTCGAACGGTCTAATCCTTTTGGCCTCTCCCGCTTCTTCCTTGCGCCGGGCCGGCTACTTGGCGGAGTTGGGCTGGGAAAGGCTCCAGCGTGGGGGAGGGGATGACCCCCGGAGCCTAGAGCCCCTCTATTTGAAGCGCCCCGTGCTGCCTGAAGATGGACTATAGCGATCTGGCCTATACCGTAGAGCCCATGAGGTTGGAAGATATCGACGAGGTGGTGGCCATCGAGCGACGCTCCTTCCCTACTCCCTGGCCTATAGGCGCTTATCGCTTCGAGCTGCGCCAGAACCCCCGGGCTCACTATTTCGTGGCTCGCCCCCGTCACAAGAGCGAAGAAGGAGTGGAGGAGCGTCCCCAGGGAGGTTTATGGGCTCGATTGAAGCGCTCCTCTCCACCCTCTCCCAAGGGGCATGTGGTGGGGTATGGGGGCTTCTGGCTGGTGGCCGGGGAGGCCCATATCAGCACCATAGCCGTGGACCTCCGCCTCCGCCGGCGGGGCATCGGACAACTCCTGCTGGCTTCCATGATCGAGAAAGCCGTGGCCCTGGGGGCCAACTATCTCACCCTGGAGGTGCGTGCCTCCAACCCGGAGGCGCAAGAGCTCTATCGAAAATTTGGCTTCCAGGAGGTGGGGCGAAGGAGCAGATATTACTCGGACAAAGAAGATGCCGTGCTCATGAGCGTGGAGGAACTCACCCCCTCCTACTGGGAGCACTTTGGGGAGTTGGTGACGGCGCTCCGGGAACGGTTAAAAGCCGATCAATAGATTATATGCAAGATGGCCACCGCCAACAGGATTTGGGCCAGGAGACTGGCTCCAGCCAAAAGGTAGGTGGCCATCCGTTCTCTAGGGTGGATGAGGAGGCCTAGGAGGGAGTTGGCCAGGAAGACCGCTAGGCCGATGGCTGGAAGCCTGAGGATCTGTCCCTTGGGGGCGATGCGATCCACCATTCCGATGATATCGAAATGAAAGGGCAAGAGGCCTGGGAGGGAGGGATAACGAGCCGTCACGTAGGCGAAAAGGGAGGCGTTGGCTAAGGCCCCCAGGAGCAATAGGGCCTGAGCCAGGCGATCCCGAAGGAAAGGTAGAGAAAGGAAGGCTCCGGAAGTAGTCTCCTCGCCCAGGGCCCTGCTGGGGCCCATCTGACGACGGGCTTCCAAGGCCGCGAGGAAGCCCGTGCCATTCGCCGGGGATAAGACATAGGTGGCGCGGGGGGTGACTAGACATAACCTTTCCTGGGGAGAGAGAGTGGCGTAGAAGAAGAGCGGCCGCTCACGGCCCCGCCATTTCCCTAGGAAAAAGCCCGGCCAAGGGAACCCAAAGGTAGGGGGTTCTCCCTTCATGATGGACTCTATCCGGTCCAGGGGCACCACATGGCGAGTTGACCCACAGGCGATGATAACGCTGTCCCGGCCCATGAGGTATTTGAGGGTAAGGAGTTGATAGAGGCGATAGCCCAGGAAGAGGAGGGGGAATAGGCTAAGGAAGAGGAAGAGGCCCGAGAGGAAGGAGGGGAAACTCAGAGGCAAGCGGCGCAGGTATAGGATCAAGGCCACGGCCATGAGCAGGACCATGGCCGCGGCCGCCGATATCAATACCACCCCCAACAGCCGTTTAGGTTTCCATTCCAACATGGCAGGTAATCGAATCCTTGACGATTGCCAAGCCCTGCAGGGTAAATCGCCTAAAGAGCCATGAGCCTACAGTTCAAAAGGAAGATGTCGTTGGCCCCTTTCCTGCTCCCCTTCATACCCTCTGGGTCACCTCTTTCAAACTTCGTCGAGGGGTATGTCGGGGCGAGAGGGACATAGGGTATCCCAGGGGCACCATGGCCACGGGGCGGAGGTGGGGAGGGATGTCCAGGGCTCGCGCTGCGGCCTCCTCGTGGAAGGCTCCCACCCAGCAGCCTCCCAACCCCAGGGCTATCGCGGCCAGAAGGATATTCTCCGTAGCCGCGGCCGTGTCTTGGAGGCAATAGAGGTGAGCCCCGCGCTCCCCGTAACGGGTGGCGGAGCGGCCGGGGTCGGCGCAGACCACGATCACTACCGGGGCGGTGGCCACAAAGCGCTGATCTAGGGCGGCCCGGGCCAAGGCCTCCTTCTTTTCTTGATCTCTCACTATGTAGAAGAACCAAGGCTGCATATTCCCCGCTGAAGGGGCCCGAATGGCTGCCTCCAATACCCTCTCCACCTGCTGGGGGGGCACCTCTCTCCCCTCATCGAACTCACGAAGGCTATACCGGTTATTTATGACTTCCCAGAAATCCATCTCAATTCCCATTTTTTGAGTTCGGAGATCAAGGAATGGTCGGTCATATCTAGTTGCAGGGGGGTGATGGAGATGCACCTCTCGCTCAGGGCCCAGATATCGGTCCCTTCCTCTATGGCCCCTGCGGGTTTCTCCCCGCCGAGCCAGTAATATTTGCGCCCCCGGGGGTCCTGACGTTCCACCAGGGAATCCTGGTAGAACCGCCGACCGAGACGGGTGATCTCTATTCCGGCGATCTTTTCTGGGGGAAGAGCAGGCACGTTGACATTGAGGAGGAGAGGGGAAGAGAAGTCTCCTTCTTCCACTCGCTTCACCAGATGGGCGGCGAACTTCGCCGCATAACTGAAATCTGCCCCCTCCTCGTAGGTATCAAGGGAGAAGGCCAGGGAGGGAAGGCCGGCGATGAGGCCTTCCAGGGCCGCGGCCACCGTGCCGGAGTAGAATATATCGGTGGCCGCGTTGGCCCCCAGGTTGATGCCGGAGACCACCAGATGAGGAGGTTGGGGCAGGAACCCCAGGACGGCCAGGGCCACGCAGTCGGAAGGGGCCCCGTTGGTAACATAAGCAACAGAAGCACCGGGAAGAACGGTGGGGTTCACCCGCAAGGGTTTATGCATGGTCTTGGTCAGCCCCGCCGCAGACCAGTTATGGTCGGGGGCCAGGACCGCTACTTCCCCCATTCCCTTCAGGGCCGCCACCAGAGCCCTCAGGCCAGGGGATCCTATGCCGTCATCGTTGGTCACTAGGATCATGGCCCCTCTTCTTTCTTATGTTCCACTCGGATGGTCACCTTCTCGCTCTCCGTGCTATTCCCCGCTCGGTCGAAGGCTATCACCTTGATCTCGTGTCTCTCTGGACCGGCCGAGCCCAGGGAGATGGTCCACTTCTGGTTATAGGGGCTCACTGTGTCGACGGCTAGTAATTGGCCGTCCAAATAGAACTCTACCTTCTCGATGGAGAAATTATCCTTAGCCTCGGCGTTGATGCTGACCCATTCGTGCTCCTCGACATAATAAGCCTGGTCGGGCCAGGGGTAGGTGATCTCCACCTCCGGTGGGGTGTTATCTACGGTGACTTGGATGCTGGCTTGGCGCTGCTCCTCGTTCCTTTGCACCACGGTGAGTTGCAAGGTATAGAGGCCGTTGAGGCTATCCGTGTCCCATATCTCCAAGGCTCCATTTTCCACCTGGTTATGATGATCCTCGCCTATGCGCATCCAAGCGGAGGGGTTCAACCCCTCCCCATATTCCAGCCGGTAGAGGCGGAAGCCTGGTCCCCGGGCGTTGCCTTGGATGTTCACCAGGCCGCGTACATAGGCATAAGGGGCAGGGGCAGTGATGGCCACCTCCCCGCTGGCGGGGGTGGGGCCATGGAGATCACAATATTCCGTGGGCGGTTGAGGGATCTCGTTCTCCCTCACCCAGTCGGCTGCCTCCGGTGGATAGACCTCATAGACCCTATCTTCGACCTCTTCCGGGGGACAATAGACGGTAGCCAGCTTCCCTGATTGGCGGCAGATGCGGAAGGCCTGGTGCACGTTATCGTAGGTAGTGGGGGCTGTGCCGGGGAGGAAGATCTCCTCTACCGTGCTGGGGGAGTGTTCGGTGGGCAGGAGGCCGGAGGTGGCATCCACCGTCAGGTGCTCCAGCCCCGGGGGTTCCACGAAACCTTCCACTGGGTAGGAGGCCAGGATCTCCTCCATATAGTCGTGCCAGATGAGCGCGGCCCCTATGGAGCCAGAGACGCGCTCCATGGGCTTGTTATCGCTATTCCCCACCCAGACCCCAGTCACCAATTGGGGGGTGTAGCCGATGGTCCAGGCGTCGCGGAAGTCGTCGGTGGTTCCCGTCTTGGCTGCGGCTGGCCGGCTGAGGAGCAAAGCGCTGTTGGGCCCGAAAGCCGGGGTTCTGGCCGCGTTATCCGATAGGATGCTGGTCATGAGATAGGCCAGTTGAGGGGAAAGGATCTCCTTGGTTTGGGGGGCGGTATACTCCTCCAGGATCTGGCCGCTCGAATCCTCCACCCTCAGGATGGCTACCGGGTCGAGTTCCCGGAATCCGGGACGGAGCCTCTCCGGCGGCACGGGCTGCCCAGCCATCACCCCCCCGTTGGCCAAGATCCCGTAGGCGTAGGTCATATCCAGGGGGGTTACCTCCCCCCCTCCTAAAGTGAGGCTCAACCCATAATAATCCTTGGTTAGGGTGTCGATGCCCATGCGGTGGGCCAGCTCTATCACCTTCCTTACCCCTACCATGTCCAAGACCTTAACCGCGGGGATATTCACCGAACGGGCCAGGGCCTGTCGGATGCGCAGGGGGCCGTGATAGCGGCGGTCGTAGTTCTCTGGAGTGTAGGGGGGGTTAGGGTAGTCGTCGAAGGTAGTGCGCACGTCCATGATCATGGTGGCCGGGGTATAACCTTGTATGAAGGCCACCAGGTAGGTAAAGAGCTTGAAAGAAGAGCCTGGCTGCCGTTCTGCTAGGGTGGTGTTCACTTGGCCGTCGATCTCCGGGTCGAAATAATCCAGGCTCCCCAACATCGCCAATATCTCCCCGGTGGAGGGTTTTATGGTCACCAAACCGGCGTTGGTGACGTTGCGGCCCTCCGATTGGAGTTGGGCGATATGTCTATTGGCCGCCTCGTCGGCCACCCTTTGCATCTCCAGATCTATGGTGGTATAGACCCGTAGCCCTCCGGAATAGACTACCTCTGGGCCATATTTCTCTTCCAATAATTGGCGCACATACATCACGAAATGGGGGGCCTTGATCTCGAAACGTTGGGGGACGTAATGAAGTTCCTCTGCCTTGGCCGCCACTATCTCCTCGTAGGTGATATAGCCTTCACGGTACATGGC
>CAYUAM010000085.1:0-7869 GCA_964442805.1 uncultured Anaerolineales bacterium
TCACTTCACCCACACGGAGCACTTTAACCTCACCGGTAATAGCATCACCGATAGCCTTGGCAATTTTCTCCGTATTCCCATAGACCGAGTCATAGACAATTAAAGCCTTCATTATATAATCTCCATTAATAATTTCGTCCAACTTATTTTATCAATTCTTCTATTGAAACACCAAGCGCTTTGGCGATTTTTGCCATAGTTTGCCCGCTTGGCTTGTTAACAACACCGCTTTCAACTTTTGTAAGCGTTGTGTATTTAATATCCGCTTTCTTGGCTAAATCGTCTTGGGTCAAGCCAAGTTTAGCTCGTATTTTCTTTATATTTGCACCAATAGATTTTCCGCTTCCAACTAGCGGAGGGGGTGGGATTCGAACCCACGGTGGGGACAAGCCCCACAACGGTTTTCGAGACCGTCCCGATCGTCCACTCCGGCACCCCTCCTATTCTTCTCGCAACCCTTGGAAGAACCGGTCCAAGAGTTCCTGCGCCTCCTGAGCCAATACCCCCTTCTTTACCTTCAAGCGATGATTCAGACGGGGCGAGCGCACGATATCGAATAACGAACCGACGGCCCCCGACTTGGGGTCGGCCGCCCCATAGACTAGCCTATCCACCCGAGCCATGACCAGGGCTCCGGCGCACATGGGGCAAGGCTCCAGGGTGGAATAGATGGTCACCCCGGAGAGCCGCCAGCCCCCCAAGGCTTGGGCGGCCTGGCGAAGGGCTATCATCTCCGCGTGGGCGGTGGGGTCCCTCAGGCTCTCTTTCTGGTTGTGGCCTCGCCCGATGACGAGGTCGTCCTTCACCGCCACCGCCCCTACAGGGATCTCGCCCTTCAGGTAAGCCAGTTCCGCCTCGGCCAAGGCCTGGCGCATGAACTCTTCGTCTTCCACCGATACATTATAGCACCTCTTAACTTTCAGGAGCAAGGGTAGCCCTTCCTTGACAAGAGAAGCCCAGATATGATACTATAGGTGCGACTTCCGAAGGGGCAAGAGGCCCTTTTTCATAGGGGAGTAGCTCAAGTAGGCAGAGCAGCGGTCTCCAAAACCGCAGGCTGCGGGTTCAAATCCTGCCTCCCCTGCCAAAAATCGGGGGTCGTCTAGTGGTAGGACAGGGGACTTTGGATCCCCTAGCCCAGGTTCGAATCCTGGCCCCCGAGCCTAGGGAGGAGACATGGAACACGTCCTAGTCCTGAACGCTACCTTCGAGCCCCTCAGCATAGTCACCGTCCGCCGAGCCATGATCCTCCTCTTGAAAGAGAAAGCGGAAGTCATCGAGGCTGCGGAGGCTCAGATCCGCTCCCAATACCTGGCTTTCCACCTGCCCCTAGTCATCAGGCTGGTCTACTATGTGCGAGTCCCCCACCGCCTACTCCTCCCCTTGACCCGACGGACGGTCTTAGCCCGGGACCGGTATACCTGTCAATATTGCGGAGCCCAGCCCCCCAAGGGCCAACTGACCCTCGATCACGTGGTGCCCCGTTGCCGCGGGGGGAAGACCGACTGGGATAACGTAGTCAGCGCTTGCGTGCCCTGTAACCAGAGGAAGGGCAAAAGGATCCCCCAGGAGGCAGGGATGAGGCTCATTGCTGCCCCGGAGCGGCCACGATACTTAGCCTTCGTCCTTTTGAGCAAAGCAAGAGGCCCCCAGGCCTGGGAAAAATATCTATATTCAGAGATTGTGGAACTAAATAGTCGTATTTAGGAGGAAAGGTAAGAGGACTAAAGGCAAAGCGAAAATATCGGGAAAGGGCCTCTAAAACCCTGAACCTGTCGCCTTGACAGGTTCAATTTTTGAGAATATAATAAGATGGTTTTAAAATTATAAAAATGTTGAGGACAAGATGTTCGAATTCTCTGGCCAGGCGGTAAAGGTATTTAAAGCCCTCTCCGACCCTACTCGATACGAGATAATAAGGATGTTGTGTTCTTGCCAGGAACTGGGCTGTTGCGAACTAGAGAAGGCCTTCCCCTTGAGCAAGCCAGCCCTGTCGCACCATTATCGAGTCCTGGAAAACGTCGGTTTGATCTCCTCCCGAAAGGAGGGGGCTCGCATCTACTACAGGCTGGAAAGGGAGCGGTTGGAAAGGTTCCTGCCTGGCTTCGAAGGAGTCCATCTACCATAAACCGATTATCACGCTAGGGACGATATTAGAGGTGATAGAGATGAGGAAAGTAAAGACTTTGGCAAAAAATGAAAATTACTCCTTGACTTCTACCGCCATCGATCCGGTGGCCCTTTACCTCCGAGAGGTAGCACATACCCCCTTATTAACCGCCGAGGAAGAGAAGGAGTTGATAAGGAAGTGGCATAGGGGCAAAGAGGCTGAGGAAAGACTGAAGGCAGGGGTATCGGATCACGAGGCCCGAAAGCGGCTATCTAAGGAGATGGAGGAGGGCCACGCCGCTCGGGCGCACCTGATAACCGCCAACTCCCGACTGGTGTTGAGCGTAGCCCGCAAATATTTGGGCCATGGAGTGCCCCTGGCCGATCTCATTCAAGAGGGCAACCTGGGCCTGCTGAAGGCTGTAGATAGGTTCGATCCCGGCCGTGGCTATCGTTTCAGCACCTACGCCATCTGGTGGATCCGCCAGGCCATCGGCCGGGCCGTGGCCGACCAAGGCCGCCTAATCCGCCTTCCGGCCCATGTGGCGGAGGAGATCTACAAACTGGACCGGACCTCCCGCCGCTTGACCAAAGAACTGGGACGAGAACCCAGCCCTCAAGAATTAGCGGAGGAGATGGAGATCAGCGGGGAGCGACTCGAGGAGTTGACCAGGGTGGCCCAAGAACCCGTCTCCCTTGACATCCCCCTGGGGGAAGAAGAGGTAAGCACTTTGGCCGACTTCATCGAAGACGAGGAGGCTCCCCCTCCCTCGGCTCAGGCTTCCCATGCCCTCCTGGGGAAACACCTGGGGGAGGCCTTAGACTCCCTCACCCCCCGAGAGGCCGAGATCTTGCGCTTGCGCTTCGGCCTGGAGGATGGCCGCACTCGCACCTTGGAGGAGGTGGGGCGAGAGGTGGGCCTAACCCGAGAGCGCGTCCGCCAGATCCAAGGGGAGGCCCTCCGGCGACTCCGCCACCCCAGCCGCAGCCGCCATCTCAAAGATTATGCCAACTAGGCGAGGGGGTCAGGAGTTGGCTTGGGCTGGAGGGTCAGAGGTCTAGCGGTTCCACCCGCCATGCCTTCCCCTCTCTCTTCAGGTAACCAGCCTTCACTCTGGGGTCGTGGGCGAAGACGAGGAGAGCCCTTTCTTCCAGCGCCCACTCCCTTATCTGGCGCTTGGTCTCCACGGTGAGGTGAGGCTCGGCGTCAGCGGCGCTCACCCAGGCCAGCCGCTCCATATTGACTGCCCAGGAGGCCAGGTCGCCCAGGAAGATGGCCTTCTTCCCCCCGGATTCGATGACCACCGATTGATGGAACCTGGTGTGTCCCGGGGTGATCAAGCATCGCACTTGAGGAGTGACCGCCACTTCTCCTTCTATCAGGCGCAACCGCCCTGACTCCGCCAAGGGGTGGAAATTCTCCTCGCGATAGGCGACCTCGCTCAGTTCATTGGTGTGGTGAGCGGCCTCCCATTCCCCCCTCTGGAGCCAATACTCGGCCTTGGGGAAGGCGGGGGCGATGATCTCTGCCTCGTTCTTGGTGGTATTGCCCCCACAATGGTCGAAATGGAGATGGGTATTGATCACCAGCTCCACTTCCTCCGGGGCTACTCCTTTTCTCTCAAGCGAGCCCAGTAACCCCGGCTCTCGCTCCGGTTTCCAGATCTCCCGCTGTTTAGCCGATAGTTTGTCCCCCAGCCCTGTGTCCACTATGATATGAACCCCTTGCGCTTCGATGAGGAGACAATTTAGGGTCATGGGGATACGGTTTTGCGCATCCGGGGCGATGAGACGCCCCCAAAGGGGGCGGGGCACCAGACCGAAGTGGGCCCCGCCGTCCATCCAAAAACGACCGTCGGAGATGACCTCTAGCCTAACCTCTCCCAGCAGCATGATGCTAGCCCGAAACCACCTCTTCCACCGCCTCGGCCCCCCGCTCTATGGCCTTGACGTTGGGCTCCAAAAGGTGACGACGCCGCTCCGGAATGTTCTCTTCCAGGGCCTTCACCAGCGAGTCGAAAGATACGATCCCCGTGGCTTTCCTCAAGGCCCCCAGGAGCACCATGTTGGCCAGCCGTTCGTTCCCGATCTCTTTGGCCATGTCGTTGGCCGGCACTCGAATGGCGGTGATATCCTTCCTGGCACAAGGGGCTGGCACTAGAGAATCGTTGATAATTAGATACCCTCCCGGCTTGACCAAGGGCTCAAATTTCTCCATAGAAGGGGGGTTCATGACCACAGCCATGGTAGGGCTATTAGTGATGGGGGAGCCGATGGGCTCATCGGAGATGGTAACCGTGCAGCGAGCGGTGCCCCCTCTCATCTCCACCCCATAGGAGGGGAGCCAAGTGACATGTCGTCCCTCCTTCATGCCCGCGTAGGCCAATACCTGCGCCGCAAAAAGAACCCCCTGCCCTCCGAAGCCCGAGATTATCACCTGTTCGTACATATCTTCCTCCTAGGCCGAGACGACCGCATCATTTGAGCCCTTTGACCTCCTCGGCCACCTTGTAGTCGCCAAGGGGGTAATAGGTGGCCATGTTCTCCTCCAGCCACTTTATGGCCTCCAAAGGGCTCAGCCCCCAGTTGGTGGGGCAAGTGGAAAGGATCTCCACCAAGGAGAAACCTAGGTTGGCCATCTGCACCTTGAAGGCGGTGAGGATGGCCTTCTTGGCGCTGGCGATGGTGGCGGGGTTGATGACCGTACGCCGCACCACGTAGACGGCCCCGGTGAGGGTGGCCATCATCTCCGCCACCCGCACCGGATAGCCCGCGATCTTGGTGTCCCGCCCGAAGGGGGTCGAGGTGGTAACCTGGCCGGGCAAGGTGGTGGGGGCCATCTGTCCCCCGGTCATCCCATAGATGGCGTTATTGATGAAGATGGTGGTGAAATTCTCCCCTCGAGTGGCGGCGTGGATGATCTCCGCTGTGCCGATGGCGGCCAGGTCCCCATCGCCTTGGTAGGTGAAGACCACCTTGTCTGGATGGATGCGCTTGATGCCAGTGGCCAAGGCCGGGGCCCGCCCATGAGAGGAGGCCACGAAATCCAGGTCGAAATAGTTGTAGATCAGGACGGAACAGCCCACCGGTCCCACGCCGATGGTATCCTCCCGAATTCCCAGTTCATCTATAACCTCGGCCACCAGGCGGTGGACGATGCCGTGAGTGCAGCCAGGACAGTAATGGGTAGGCACATCGAATAGCACCTGGGGCTGACTGAATACCACCTTTTTGCTCATCTCACCCCCTCCGGCATAAGTTGGGCCGTCCTCTTTACCTGGGTCAATACCTCCTCCGCGGTGGGAACGACGCCTCCCATCTTGCCGTAGAAATCTATGGGCAACCGGTCATGGGTAGCCAGACGCACATCTTCCAGCATCTGTCCGGCGCTCAATTCGAAGACCAAAAGTCGTTTCACCTGGCCATCCTCAACCAATTGGCCCAGCGCATCGCTGGGGAAGGGCCAAAGGGTGACGGGCCGAAATAGGCCTACGGGAAGGCCCTCAGATCGAGCCTGTCGCACCGCCGTTTGGGCGATCCGGCCGGCCGTGCCATAAGTAACTGCCACCACCTCCGCCCCCTCCAGCATATACTCCACATGCCGCTGCTCGCTGGCCCGGATGCGAGCATAGGTCTCTTGCAAGCGTAGATTGACCTTCTCCAACTCCACATCCTCCAAATGGAGGGAGGTGATGAGGATCCTCTTCCGCCCCTTGGCCCCGGTCAGGGCCCAAGAGAGATCTGGCCGCCTCACCTCCACCTCTGGCAACTCCACTGGCTCCATGATCTGCCCGATCATGCCATCGGCGACGATCGAGGAGATGCAGCGGTATTTGTCCGCCAGGTCAAAGGCTAAAATGGTTAGTTCAACCGCCTCTTGTAGCGTGGCTGGGGCCAAGACGATGACGTTGTAGTCCCCATGTCCGCCGCCCTTGGTGATCTGGAAATAGTCGGCTTGGGTAGGCTGGATATTGCCCATGCCCGGCCCCCCCCGCATGATATTCACCACTACCGCTGGGACCTCAGAGCAGGCGATGTAGGAGATGCCTTCCTGCATCAGGCTGAAGCCGGGGCTAGAGGTGGTGGTCATCACCCTCGCTCCGGCACAGGCCGCCCCGTAGACCATGTTTATGGCCGATACCTCGCTCTCCGCTTGGATGAATACCCGGTCCAACTCCACCAGCCGTCGGGCCAGGTATTCCAAGATCTCCGTCTGAGGGGTTATGGGGTATCCGAAGTAGGCCTCACATCCAGCCCTGATGGCCGCCTCGGCGATGGCCTCATTGCCCTTCATTAGGATCTTACCCACCATCTATCCTCCTTCCTCCGCTAATGGGGAGAGGCTCTTACATATATCTATACACGGTGATAGCCACGTCCGGACACATCCGGCCACAGAGGGTACAACTGGTGCACTTTCCCTCTGGGTCGACCAGGCTGGAAGGGCGATAGCCCTTAGCGTTGAAATGCTCGGCTATATGCACCAGGTCGAAGGGGCAAACCGTGGTGCAGAGGGCACAGCCCTTGCATCTATCGTCATCTATGACGATGGTTCCCTTGGCCATTATTCAACCTCCATATCAGGCTTCCCAAGGCGCCAACATATAGCGTCTCATGGGCAATATGGGCAGCCCAAACCGCTCTTCTAACCCCTCTTTCATCAAGTCGGCGGCCAGGCAAAGAAAAGCGATGGGTAAACCCATCCGCCTTGCCGCTTCCTCCACCAGGAGGTGGCCCTTCTCCACCACTTCTAGGGTGGTCTCCCCCATCAAGTGGGGGTTGCTCACTAATGCCGATATCTCCAAACGGGAAGAGTCGGCGATCTCTTTCCTGGCCTCCACCATCCCTTCCGCGTCAGTGGTGAAGGGGCGGTAGGGGTTCAAGACCAGATACATAGAATAACCTGCTCGCCGGAGGGTGAGACTGAACTGACCCATGGCTCTGGCTCCCGGGGCGCTGCCCCCCAGGTCCACCACCACCCGGCCATCGGGCTTTTCCATGACCCCCCACATCTCAGCGGTTATGGCTGGTAGGTCCAGGTCCCCCTCTGGGGAGGGGGTTACCACCCTCACCCCTCTCCCCGTGAGGCTTTCCCTCACCTCCCGAGTGCGGAGATAAGTAGTGACCACATCCAGGTCCACCAGGGTCACTGACTCGCCCCTCTCCGCGAACCATAAGGAGTAATTGATGGCCGTCTCCGTCTTGCCGCTGCCGAACAGCCCGGCCACCACTACCAAACGGCTACCGTCTATCTCTTTCAATTGATTCCTTGAAATATCCGCTCGATCTCCTTAGACCTTAGTCGTTCGTATCCAACAGAGGAGGCTCTTCACCCGTGTGCTTCGCCCATGATGTTACCCCGACTGCTCCACCCTATCTATCCCCCATCTTCTATTATACCATCTCTTGCCGAAGGGGTGAAAAGCATCTGGACCATTGTCCTCTGCTACTCCCTGGCAACGAAATCTGGGGAGGTGGTTGACCTCCCAGCGGAGGCCAGACTCGTAGCAGCGCGCCAGAGCACCTCCGTGGCTACGGCTATATCGGCCTCCTCCGTCCATTCAAGAGGGCTATGGCTGACCCCATCCCGGCTACGCACGAATAACATGCCCGTCTTCACCTGAGGGGCGAAGACCATAGCATCGTGGCCCGCCCCGCTGGCCATCCTATGGGCCGGGACCCCCGTCTCTTCACAAGCCCTGGCCAGGACCCCCTGTAGGCGAGGGGAGAGGGGAACGGGGTCCACCCTGAGATTCTCTT
>CAYUAM010000086.1:0-7837 GCA_964442805.1 uncultured Anaerolineales bacterium
TCCGCCTTCGCGGCCTACGATACCGTCAGCGACCGGCTGGTGATCACCCTGGCCGAGAACAACGGGGCCTCGGCCTCGGAGATATACGCCCAGACTGGAGCGGGCAGCGTCGTCCTCCGCGCCCTGGCCCGAAAGGGGCTCATCGAACTGGCCGAGGAGGAGGTCTGGCGCGACCCCCTGGCCGGCCGGGAGTTCGTCCTGGCCCGCCCCCCCAAACTCACCCCCGACCAGGAGGACGCCTATGAGGCCATCGCCGAGAGCCTGAAAAACCCCCAATCCGCGGTCTTCCTGCTCCACGGGGTAACAGGGAGCGGGAAGACGGAGATATACCTCCGCGTCCTAGAGGACGTCCTCTCTATGGGCCAGCAGGCCATCTGCCTGGTGCCGGAGATCGCCCTCACCCCCCAGACCATCCGCCGCTTCGGGGCTCGCTTCCCCGGCCGCCTGGCTGTCCTCCACAGCAAACTCTCCCTGGGGGAAAGGTACGACACCTGGCGGCGGGCCCGCGAGGGCAAGATCGACATCGTCATCGGCTCCCGCTCCGCCCTCTTCGCCCCCCTGCCCAATTTGGGCCTCATCGTCATAGACGAAGAGCACGAGTGGTCCTATAAACAGGAGAAGACCCCCCGCTACCACGCCCGGGAGGCGGCCATCGTACTGGGGAGGTTAACCGGGGCCAAGGTCATCCTGGGCAGCGCCACCCCCGACCTGGCCTCCTACTACCGGGCCCAACTCGGCGAGTTCCGCCTGCTTACCCTCCCCCAGCGGATCATGGGCCATAGGCAGGGGCTGGAGGAGCAGAAGGCCAAATATGGCCTCCCGGACACCAGATACGCGGTGCGGGAACTGGGCCCGGACTACGGCGAGGCCCTATACATGGAGTTGCCGCCGGTGCAGGTGGTGGACCTGCGCCAGGAACTCCGCGCCGGCAACCGAAGTATTTTCAGCCGCGCTTTGCAGGTAGCCCTGGCCGCCACCCTGGCCGCCGACGAGCAGGTCATCCTCTTCCTCAACCGCCGCGGGGCGGCCACCTTCGTCCTCTGCCGCGACTGCGGCTATGTGATGGAATGTCCCCGCTGCCACATGCCCCTCACTTACCATTCCGCCGGGTCCGACCTGGTCTGCCACCACTGCAACCTCCGCCGCCCCCAGCCGGAATCCTGCCCCAACTGCCAGAGCGCACGGATCAGATATTTCGGCATCGGGACCCAGCGGGTGGAGGAGGAGGTAAAGAGGCTCTTCCCCCAGGCCGAAACTGTCCGCTGGGACCGGGACACCACTGGCCGCAAGGGGGCCCATGAGGCCATCCTGGAGCGGTTCATAAGCCGCCAGGCCCAGGTGATGGTGGGCACCCAGATGGTGGCCAAGGGGCTGGACTTGCCCTTGGTGACCCTGGTGGGGGTAGTTACCGCCGATACCGCCCTCCACCTCCCCGACTTCCGCTCCGGGGAGCGCACCTTCCAACTCCTGACCCAGGTGGCGGGGCGGGCGGGGAGGAGCATCCTGGGGGGCAAGGTCATCGTGCAGACCTATACCCCCAACCACTACGCCATCCAGGCCGCCAGCCGCCACGACTACGGGGAATTCTACCGCCAGGAGATGGCCTTCCGCCGGGAGCAAGGGTATCCCCCCTTCAAGCGACTGGTGAGGCTCATCAGGGTGGGCACCAGTTTCCGGCGCTGCCGCGAGGAGGCCGAGAGGCTAGCCCGCATCCTGGAGAACAGGATAGCCCAACTGGGCCTGCCCGGCACCGACCTCATCGGGCCGGCCCCGGCCTTCCACGCCCGGCTGCGGGGCCAATACCGCTGGCACCTCCTCATCCGCTCCCCGGACCCCTACCCCCTCCTGGAGGATTTGCCCCTCCCCCTCGGCTGGCGAATAGACGTGGACCCGGTGAGCGTGCTGTAGGGGCGGGGCTTGTCCCCGCCCGTTTCTCATTTCTGGCCCTGGATTTCCAATCCAGGGCATCTGCCGACATAGTAACAGTGTAGGGGCTTGCTCGCCCTAGGCTTGCCGAAGGGTCCCCGCCCGCATAACAACATAGGGCGGGTTTCCATACCTGCCCTATCTCCGAGTACTGAATCTCGTCACCCGAAAAGGCGTTGCTGTCCCTATACCGCCTCAAGTCTGAATTGATGTATGTTCCCTTCTGTTACCACCCTTCGTTTCGATAATCTGCAGTAGCCCTCGTCAATCTCGACTCCAATTCCCCTTCTACCCGTCTCGATGCAAGCAATCAGCGTGCTCCCGCTGCCGAGGAAGGGGTCGAGTACGGTGTCCCCCACAAAGCTGAATAGCCTTATGCATCTCCTCGGGAGCTCTATGGGGAACGGGGAAGGATGCCCCACTTTTTTCCTGCTTTCACCGCTAAAGTTCCACACACCATTTGTCCACTCTAGAAACTCTTCTCTCTTGATATCCGATTGTCGACTTCCGCTTGTTTTCTTCCATTGCTTTTTATAGAGAACGACAACGACCTCAACTGGGGCTATGACATAGGGGGCTGAAGCACTCAGCCAGGACCCCCAAGCGGTTCGCCGGGAGATATTCTGCTCGTTCCAAATGATGGTGGCGTGATATTTCCAGCCAACTTCTTTCGCGATAGTCGTTACGTCAGCACAGACGCTCTGGTGTCCATCTTTATTCTTATCGAGCGGGATATTCAGGCAAAATCTGCCATCATCCTTTGTCAAGGCGTAGCATTTCTCCAACCATTCTCTCGTGAAACCCAGGTAGGCTTTGTAGAGTATCCTGTCGTCGTAAGTCTTGTACTTGATGTCCACGTTATAGGGTGGGGAAGTCACGATCAAATCAATGCTACTATCCTCTATGCTCTCGATTTTCAGAATATCCTCATTGTAGATGGTTAACCCGTTTGCCTCGAAATATGGCTTGTTGCTCATTGGCACCTCGGTCTCCTAATCCATCCTTGCCCTCTAGAATAGCACAGATTTTCCAACAAGTCCAATCTTTGAAGCCTCTATCAGGCTATCCTCGTAATATGCGCGTCTTTGTGGTCTTCAGTTGGATTATATTGAATCAGCAAGATACTGCCATTGATACCATGAGCGTTCCTCTTCAGAGAGAAATCTACGACTTCGGGATCAAAACGTTTCCCGACCAGGCAACCAACAATGACGTCGGAACAGATATCTACTAGGTCTTTTCGTTTGAATAAGTCCATATAGTAGAGAAGTTGACTGAGGCTGTCAGGCCGACACCTATCAGTCTTGACCTCCCAAATGATATACCTTCTTGAACTGGCCGTATGGCTTGTGATTGACAGAATATCAATGGTTTTTCTGGTGGTTTGGGCTATAAAAACCTCATTCATATAATCAGAGACAGGACCCAATAGTTCCACAAGTAACGGATCACCTTGACCGATTTTATACATCAAGAGGGCCTTGATGGCATTTTCATATCCACCAATATCTTGGATGCAGTCTCTGAGAGGCACGCAGGTAGAAGGCAGGGGGAGGGGAGAAAAGCTGATGCCCGTGCCAATCCGGCGATATCTATAGTCTCTGTGCAGAAGCCGCAGAATAGCCCTTGTTTCTGCTCCGCCCTCGATTTTACGGACACTACGCGCTTCGATATTCATCTCGTTTTCAAGGGTAGCCAACGACCATATTATGCGTTGTTCAATAAGCTCATAGAAGTCCACCACTTCTATATTCGCATCCTGCTCGCAAAGATATGAATAGCTGGGATGTGGCTCGAACAGAAAGCGGTAAGGAAAAATTTCGTACGGGTCGTTCCAAACCCTTGTAGTGTCGTAAAAAGGCGTCTCTCGAACTACATAAACGCCGTGGACTCTACTCGGCCCGGCATCTGTCAAGACGTGAAAAAATACCTTATCACCCTTCTTCATTCCAACAAGGTCTCTGATTATCGAGTATCTTGTACCGGGTCGGAATTCACGATACACTCCACCACTAACGTTGCCTGCTTTGTTGCCGTAGACCCCTTTAGTTCTGGATATCTGCCAGTCTCTTTCGGAGATGGCGCAGATGAAGGACCCCATAACTATTCTCCATATTCCAGTAACTGGATAGGTTTCCTTTTCTGAATCCTGTTGTATTGGTCCACAAAATCAAAGACAGCATCGCTATACTCGGGGGCAATAAGTATAGAGTCCACTTCCATATAGTTGCCTTTGCCTTGCTGCTTTACCACGCTTTCCAACAGGGCTCGGAATTGCGTTAGATGTTTTTCCTCGCAGAGAGAGTTAAGACACTGGATAAAATAGTATCCTGCCCTCACATGGCTTCCACAGTTACTTGCAAACCTCCTCTCAATCAAAATTGTTCGATGTTCCTCATCCTTCTCCATGATCGATAGCATACCATTAATAGCTTGGTCAAAGATTCCCACTGAATATAGGTTGTTACACAAGTCGCCGTAGGGGTCTGAAGTTGAGAGTTTCTCAATCATTCTTTTCTCCCGTCATCTCGATGCAGTATATTCTCAATATAGCACGAAAGGGACAAAAACACAACGTCCCGTGTCTTTCTAGGCCCATTCCGTTTATCCGTTCCCTCGCTGTTGCTCTCCCCTCCCTTGACATTCTAGAACACCTGTGCTATACTTGGTAATCTGTCTAGCCGTTTGAATCCTTGACGCCTATGCCTCGTGACCCTGACCGTTTCGCCTTCTGGCACCGCTGGGTGCAAGACTGCATAACCGCCTTCCATCAGCAATACGCACCCCATGGGGAACTCCACCGCATGGCCCGCTTAGGCCCTATAGACCGCGAGGCTGTCTTTGCACGCTTCCAGGCCCGCCCTCCCCGTTGCTCTACCAAGCGCTCTCTCCATCGCGCCGTCCGCCGCGCCGTGAAACACGTGGCCCATCGCCGCCCCCGCGCCGATGCGGTTATCATCGCCCCGGAGGAGGTCTATATCCTGAAGGTCAAGCGCCGCCCTACTGAAGCCGATATCGAGCGGCTGGAGGGGCACGCCGCCCTCTTCCCCGCCACTCCCGCCTTCCGCCCCCATTCCCATAAGCCCCTCCGCCTCGTGCTGCTCGCCGGCCGCCTCGATGACCGCCTCCTCTATCGTGCGGCGGCCGCCCGCATCCAACTATTGCTCACCGACCGCCACGCCCACCTCCACCCCCCATAAAAACCCGCCGCTCACCTTTTCACCTTTTGTCGGCCCCCCAAGCCTGCTATAATAGGGCCATGAAGTTCCTGGCCGACTCCATGCTGGGCCGCCTGGCCAAGTGGCTCCGCATCCTGGGCCACGACACCGCCTACTACCCCTCCCTGAGCGACCGCGACCTGGTGCGCATCGCCCGCGCCGAAGGCCGCCTGGTCCTCACCCGTGACCGGGAGATGGTCAAGCGGCGGGGGATACACTCCCTCCTCATCCGTAGCGACGACTTCCGGGAGCAGATGCGACAGGTGGTGTGGGACCTCAGCCTCCCCCTCCGCCCCTTCACCCGCTGCCCGGCCTGCAACGAAGCCTTGAGGGAGGTGGAGAAGGGGGCTATACGGGACAGGGTGCCCCCCTACGTCTTCGCCACCCAGGAGCGCTTCAGCCTCTGCCCCGGTTGCGGCAAGATCTACTGGCGGGGCACCCATTGGGAGCGGATGAAGGAGCGTCTCAGTAAACTGGAGGAGGCCTAAAAGGAAAGGAGAAGACCATGCAAACATCCCTAAGGATCCCCCAGGCCGATCTTCAATCCCGGGCCGAGAGGCTGCTGGAGCATCTGAAGGCGGAGAAACTCTCCGGGGCGGTGCTCTTCGACCGGTACTATATCCTGTACTACACCGGCTTCGCCCTAATCCCCACCGAGCGCCCCATGGCCTTCCTGATGAACGCCAAGGGGGAGAAGGCCTTGTTCGTGCCCCGGTTAGAATTGGAGCACGCCCAGGCCAACGCCTCTGTTGACCACGTGTACCACTACCTCGAATACCCTGGAGACCCCCACCCCATGGAGGCCTTGGCGAAGATCCTGGCCGATATGAGCATAAGCGGCACCTTCGGCGTGGACACGGACGGCTACCCGCCCATGCTAGGGTATCTGGGCCCCAGCCTGAGCCAACTGACCGGCGGCCAGCCGAAGCAGGTGGTGGCCTTCGTGGAGGGGCAGATGATGGTCAAGAGCCCGGCTGAATTGGCGCTTATCCGCGAGAGCGTGAAGTGGGGCCACTTAGCCCATACTCTTCTTCAGCGCTACACCGAAGTGGGGGCCACGGAGACCGAGGTGAGCCTGCGGGCCAGCATGGAAGCTACCCTGACCATGCTGGACGCCATCGGCCCTCTCTACCGGGCCCAGAGCCCCTTCGCCACGGGGGCGGAGGCGGGCTACCGGGGGCAAATCGGCCGCAACGCCGCCATCCCCCACGCCCTGGCCAGCAACATCACTTTCAGGGCCGGCGACGTGCTGGTGACGGGAGCCAACGCGCCAGTGTGGGGCTACAACTCCGAGTTAGAACGGACCATGATCATCGGCCCGGCCTCGGATGACCAGAAGCGCATGTTCGAGCACATGGTAGCGCTGCAAGAGACGGCCCTGGCGGCCATGAGACCGGGGACCAAGTGCGCCGAGGTGGATCGGGCCGTCCGCGCCTATTACGAGAAAAACGACCTTGTGGCCTACTGGAAGCACCACTCGGGACACGCTATCGGCCTGCGCTACCACGAAGGCCCCTTCCTGGACCTGGGCGATCAGACCGAACTCGTGCCTGGCATGGTCTTTACCGTGGAGCCTGGCCTTTACGTCCCCAATCTGGGGGGCTTCCGCCACTCCGACACTGTGGCCATCACCGAGGAGGGCATCGAGATCATGACCTACTACCCACGCGATCTGGAGAGTTTGACCCTACCGGTGTGAAACGGGTGACGGTGAGGTAGTCTCAATAAAAGGGCCCCTTCCGAGGTAGGATGGAAGGGGCCTCGTATCGTTACAGCCCCAGGTCGGCGGCCACTTTCCCCAGGCCCGGGGCCTCCAAGGTCTCGCGCTTGGGCACGCCCCTCTCGTCCCAGCCCATGAGCCAGCCCATCTCGTTATTCTCGACCCTCAGCCAGTCACACTCGTTGGCTAGGACAAAGGCGGCGCTAGCGTCCGTGTTGCCGAGGCTTCACGGCGAATATACCTGCCCGCTATTGACACCTTCGCCCTTTGCAGGTAAGATACGTTCGAGATTTCACGATTAGTGCTGAGCCATACGCAAGTTCGTAATATCCCTTATTATCGCATGTGCATCGAGTGTTACCTTGATGGACGGCGGTGGCCGCTTGGCAGCAGAAGTTAGGAGTGAGAGATGAAACTAATTATCGCCATAGTCCAAAGCGAGGATGCAGAGCAGGTGGCAAAAATCTTGCTTGCCAAGGGGTTTGAGGCGACCAAAATCAGCACTATGGGGGGGTTCTTGCGAAGGGAGAATGTGACCATCTTGACCGCGGTGGAGGATGCACAGGTGGAAGAGGCGCTCTCTCTGATCCGCGAAAACTGCCAACGGCGCACTAAATACGTTCACCCCCTGGTGCCCCTGGTGGGAACGCACGAGCCATATGTGGTCGCCCCTGTGCCCGTGGAAGTAGGCGGGGCGACTGTCCTGGTGGTGAATCTAGAACGGTTCGAGAAGTTATAAGGGCGATCCTGCAGCCAACAACTCAAAGGGAGTACGATTCTATAATTAGATCGATTGCCTGAGTTGAAGTCACATCGAGGGAACTCGTTTTTCTTTGCTCCTCGGAAAAAGCCTCTCAAAACCCGAGGGCGGTCAAGGGATCGTCGTTATTGCACATCGGGGAGGAGAGGCCTTCAGCCCCTACTCCCCGACTGCATCTTATCGGCCGCTCGGACGCTGCCGCAAGGCCTCACT
>CAYUAM010000087.1:0-7678 GCA_964442805.1 uncultured Anaerolineales bacterium
GTCCTCCACCCCTATTCCTTGGTCAAGGACCACCGCACCGGCTATGTGAAGGGAAACGTGGAGGCGGTGCTGGACGGGGAGTTGGACGATTTCATAGAGGCCTATCTGAAATCGCAAGTTGGGGAAGGGTAAAATACCATTTGCCAACAAGAGTCAGGCTGATTCCCGTTTTTCTGGTGCTCCTGACCATCTCTGGTTGTCTGGGAGGAGCCAGGAATAACGCGGTACGACAGGCCGTCGTAGATGAGATGTTGGGGGCAGGAATGAGCCTGCCCCAGGTCCTGGTGGTCCGCATGGAGCCCGGGGAGGCCAGGGCCAATTTCGGCTTCCGGGGGGATACCGTCTTCCTCTACGACGCCACGAGCGAGCAGGAGTTTTGGCGCCTTCGTAAGCCGCATCTGGAGTACCTCTTCATCAAGGAGATCACCTACAGCGACGACTCGGCTCAGGTGGAGGTGGAACTTATTAAGGGCGATTCCACCGAGGAGAGGTTGGTCTACTTGAGTTGGGTCGAGGGGGAGTGGCGGGTCATCTCCTCTCCCTAGACCCTTTCCAACGGTTCGTTGCTCAAGGCACAGCCCATTCCCCTCAGCGTGGCGTTGACCTCCTCCAGAATCGATTCACAGACCTCGACCACTATTAGCCCTTCCTCATCGATGGTTAGAGTGGCACCATGATTTTCTAGGGCCTGGAGCACCTCTTGGGGCGGGGAGGTGACCCAGGGTGCCTGGGCTTTCATGAGTTCCTCCGCCGTCAGGATCTCCCCTGAAGTTGGGAACCGCTCCTGAAAGTCCTTTGTCTTGAACCTCCAAGTGAGGGCCTCTTTTCCCACCTTTCGCGGCCGCACCGCCCGCCCGCTGTTGCTTCAGGTGAACCAGAGGTAGAGTTTCATCTGCTCCCTACCGAGGCTTCATCGGACCTCGGTTCGCCATTCCGGGTAGCGAGGGTCTAGGCCTCTAACTACGTTATGGTAGAGGTCCCGAACCTTGGCCGTTATGGGTCCCACCTTGCCCTCGCCCACCGGCAGGCGATCGGTGGAGGCGATGGGGCTCACCTCCGCCATGGTGCCGCAGAGGAAGGCCTCGTCGGCGATGTAGAGTTCGGTGCGATCCACCTCCCTTTCCACCACCTCTATCTTCAGGGTCTCACGGAGGAGTTGTATGAGGGTGAGGCGAGTTATGCTCTCCAGGATGCCGCTGGTCACCGAGGAGGTGATCACCGTGCCCCCGCGCACTAGCATGAGGCAGGCCCCTGGTGCCTCCGCCACCTTGCCGCGCTCGTTGAGCATGATGGCGTCGTCATAGCCGTTGAGGCGGGCTTCTAAGGAGGCGAAGCGGCTGTTTTGATAATTGGGAACGGCCTTTACCCGCGCCGGCATGACGTTGTCGGCGATGCGGGTCCAGGAGGAGACGCAGCAATCGATCTGGTAGTCCGGCCTCAAATAGCACTCGAAGGGCTCCGTGGAGATGAAGATATGGGTTTTCACCTCCTCGGGGGAGGCGAAGCAGTAAAAACCTTCCCCAAAGAAGGCCAAGGGGCGGATATAAGTATCATCCTTAGCCTTATTGGCCTTGAGCAGTTCCAGGGTGGCCCCCTTCAACTGCCCTGGGGGGAAGGCGGGGTTCATGCGCATCATCTTCATGGAATCAGCGAAGCGGGCCAAGTGTTCGTCCAAGCGGAAGACATAGAGGGCCCCTGTATCAGGGTTGCGGTAGGCTTTTATCCCCTCGAACACGGAGGAGACCCCCGCCCAGCCTAGTTGGGTTACGTGGACCGTGGCCTCCTTCCAGGGGGTGATGTGGCCATCCAGCCAGAGATAATCGGGGTTGCCTCCTTGACCGGGGCGGTGCTCATGACCTTTTGCCACCATGACGCTCTCCTTTCGAGGAAATCGATTCCCCATCATAGATACGAGGGAATAGATGTCAAATAATCGTCATCTCTAACCCTTTTCCCCTTCCTTCGTTTCTGTCTCATCACTCTCCGCCTGTGGGGCCTTTTTGCCCATCAATCGCAGGAGGACGGCCTTGATGGAGCGTCCGCTCACCCGCATCCCATAGCGGCGCTTGCGGTGTTTCCGCTCCCTCCGTTCCCAGCGGGCGCTCCCTTTCTTGTTCATCTATTATTTCCTGTTCAGGAAAGAGTAGAACCCTTCCATTTTCGGCCCCTCTCTCCCTCTGCGGCCACAGATATCTCTTCCCCACTACTCCCGATAGAAGGCTATCTCCTCTTTCTTTTCTTCCTGGGGGACTATCTCCAGGAAATTGATGCGGTGCCAAGGGAAGACCACGGTGGTAACGCCGGGGCTCAGGTAGTGGAGGGGCTTCCCGTCGCGGCGTCGGGGGTAGAGGAGGGTGATGCTGTTGTCCTCGGGTTCGGGAAGCCTCTCTATCTCGGCGATGCAGGGGTCCTCGTTCAGGAGATGGACGATCACCGTGTGCGTCACTTTTCACCTCCTAGATATGCGGGGAGGGCATAAACCTTATAATCCATGGAACCGATATAGGCCACTCCTCCAGCGATGGCTGGGGAGCCAGGGATGGGCCCCTCGGTGGGGAAACGCCAGAGGAGTTCTCCGGAGCGGGCTTCCAGGCAATAGAGGTGGCTATCCGCGGAGCCCACGTAAACCGCTCCTTGGGCCAGGCGAGGGGAGGAGGTTACCGCCCCCTGGGTGGCATAACTCCATATCTCCCGCCCACTTTCGGCCTCCAGGGCGTAGAGGTGGCCGTCGCTGGAGCCGATGTAGAGGATACCCTGATAGATGAAGGGGGAGGAGATAACGGAACCTCCGGTGCGATGTTGCCATACCGCCCAGCCGGTCCGGGCATCCAAAGCGTATACCTGGCCATCTCCTGAGCCGAAGAAGGCCATCTCCTTCTCCACCGCTGGGGAGGAGGTCAATTTCATGCCGGTAGGATATTTCCACTTCACCTCTCCATTGGGAGCGTTTAGGGCGTAAAGGTAGCCATCCTCGGTGCCGAAAAGGACGGTATCGCCGAAGAAGGCCGCGGAAGAGCGGATGGGGGCCATGGCTTCGAAACGCCAGAGGGCCCTACCGGTGCGGGCTCGCAAGGCATAGAAACAGCCATCGTCCGAGCCGAAGAAGAGGTATTCGTAGGCCATCCGGGGCGAGGAGCGGATACGTCCCTTGGTGGGGTAACTCCACTCTAGGCGTCCGGTGCGCAGGCGGAGGGCATAGAGCACCCCGTCCTCGGAGCCAAAGAAGACAAACTCCTGGGCCACCGCGGGGGAGGAAGGTATCCCTCCCTCGGTGGGATATCGCCAACGAAGTTCGCCACTCTTGGCGTCCAAGGCATAGAGGTTCTTGTCGTATGAACCGATGAAGACCAGCCCTTCTGCCACCGCGGGGGAGGAACGGACCTCGTCCTCGCAAGGGAAAGACCAAAGGGGAGAGATCTCGTCCTTAGCCAATTCCTGATTCATAGCCTCATTATAGCGCCTAGTTGGGCTGGAGGCAATGGGGTTCGATAAGTGACCTTTAAGGATGGCCATGGGGGCCTGGTCGATATTGCTTCATAGTGCCAAGGTGATATAATTATTGTTGGACAATTTTGGAGAAAGAAGCGCTTTCCCTTGCAGCCAATCGCTTCCGACGTGGCCGTACGTAACCTTAAGCGTAATTTCGCCTTAGGGGTCTTGAATGGGGCTTTCTTTCAACTGTTTAACGCCTTGGTTAGCCCTATTTTGGTCTTGCCCCTTTTCGTGAGGCAACTCACCTCTTCCAATTTCCTGGTGAGCCTCATCCCCGTCACCTGGCAAGGAGGGTGGTTCCTGCCGCAACTTTTGATCTCCCCTTATATCCAAAACCGCCCGCAAAAGAAGGCGGTTTACTCCCTGGCGGCGGTGATTCGGGTGGCAAGTTGGGGCCTCATCGTCCTGGCGGTATATACCTTGGCCAGGGACCTATCCTTACTTTTGCTCATTTTCTTCGTTTTGCAGGCCATCTTCAGCGTCGCTGGCGGCGTGGGCGGGCTTCCTTTCATGGATATCGTGGGCAAGGCTATCCCTGTCACCCGTCTGGGTTCCTTTTTCGGGGCGCGCAACCTCTTTGGGGGCATACTAGCCTTCTTTGGCGGCTTCGTAGTAAAATATTTCCTAGACAAAAGTGGGCAGGCTTTTCCCGTGAATTTCGCCCTTCTTTTTTCCCTATCCTTGGTAATTTTGGCCTTCTCGCTCTTCCTCTTCACCCAGGTGGTGGAGCCCCACGAGCCGGTTCGCGAAGGGAGGGAAGCCTTGCCTCAACACTTTCGACGGGCTTTAGAGCTCGCTAGGGAAGATCTCCTCTATAGGCGATTCCTTTTAATGCGGATAGCCCTGATTATAGGCTACGTGGCCACGCCCTTCTATATCGTCTACGCTCGGGAACGGTTGGGGATCCCGGAGGGCCTGGTGGGCTTCTATATCTCGGCCATGACCCTGGTAAGTGTGGGGTCAAACCTCCTCTGGAGTCGCATCAGCGACCACCGGAGCAACAAACTCCTCCTTCAGATGATCTCTGCTCTGGCCTTGACCATGCCTCTTCTGGCCCTCTTCACCCCTAACCTGGAAGGGCTCCTCTCCCGCCGGGCCTTGGGGTACCTGTTTGGGATGATCTTCGTTGTTTTAGGCGGTTATGAGTCGGGCATAAATATCGGCTCTGACAGCCTACTTTTGGAGATAAGCCCTCCCACGGTGAGGCCCCTCTATATAGGGTTCACTAACAGCCTCTTGGGGGTGGCTTTCTTGGCCTCCGTGCTGGGGGGAGTGATCGTGGAGGTGGCCGGATTCGTGACCCTTTTTTCCATGGCCTTCGCCTTCTATCTGGGGGCCTTGCTCCTGAGTTTCTCCCTCGCTGACCCGCGGGAGAGAGCCCATGCTTACCGACCTTAAGGTGGTGGTGAGGGGAGGAGGGGACGTGGGCACGGGGGTGGCCCATCGCCTTCATCGAGCCGGGATGAGGCTCATGGTCACCGAGATCCCTAACCCCTTGGTGATCCGTCGAACCGTGGCTTTCGCCAGCGCCATCTACGATGGGGCAATAGAGGTGGAGGGGGTCAAGGCTCGCCGGGCGAGTTCGCTGAAAGAGGCTTTGAGCGTTCAGGAAGGAGGAGAAGTTCCCGTTCTGCTTGACCCGGAAGGGAAGGTGATAGGGTTGTGGCGACCCCAGGTGGTGGTGGACGCCATCATGGCCAAGAGGAACATGGGCACAACGAAAGATCAGGCCCCCTTGGTCATCGGCTTGGGGCCGGGTTTCGAGGCCGGGGTGGATGTCCACGCCGTGGTGGAGACGGAACGAGGCCATTATTTGGGGAGGGTCATCTACTCCGGCCGGGCGCGGCCAGATACGGGGGTGCCGGAAGCGGTGGAGGGGCATACTCGGGACAGGGTCTTGCGCGCCCCTGCCTCTGGGGCTTTCCACTCCATCAGGAAGATCGGAGACTTGGTGGAGGCCGGGGCGGTAGTAGGTTATGTGGGCACTCAGGAGGTCAGGACCCTCATCGCTGGCGTCGTGAGGGGCCTTTTGGCCGATGAGGTGGAGATGAGAGAGGGGATGAAACTGGGCGACGTCGACCCTCGAGGCGTGGTAGAATATTGCTTCACCATCTCCGATAGGGCCCGGGCCATCGGCGGCGGCGTCTTGGAAGCCATACTTCATTTAGGGAAACAGAAAGCCATCCTATGACCCTTCCTCCCTTCGATCTCTATAGGGCGAGGACGGTGGAGGAGGCCGGTCAACTCCTGGCCACCACGGGGGGGCGGCCCCTGGCCGGGGCCACCGACCTCATCCCCATGATGCGGGCCGGGAAAAAGCGGCCTCAGGCCCTCATAGACCTGAGCCTCCTGGAGGAGTGGCGCTATATCCGCCAGGAGGGTGGCATTATCCATATCGGGCCCATTACCACCCACGCTCAAATCGAGGCCTCGGAGGCCATCCGCCGCGGGGCGAACCTACTAGCCCAGGCGGCAGAATCCATCGGCGGCCCTCAAATCCGCCAGAGGGGCACGGTGGGGGGAAATATCGCCACCGCTTCCCCGGCGGCGGATATGGTGCCCCCCCTCCTGGTCTTGGGGGCAGAGGTAACCTTGGTCAGCGTAAGGGGTGAAAGGCGCCTTCCTTTGGAGGAGATCCTGCTAGGTCCGGGAGAGACGGCCATCGAGGAGGATGAGTTGATCGGCGAGGTGGCCTTCCCGGCCTTAGATCATCAGCGAGGGCTTTTCCTCAAACTGGGGAAACGACGGGCCATGGCCATCTCCGTGGTCACCGTGGCCGCGGTGGTGAGGTTGGAGGAGGGGAGAATCAAGGAGGCGCGCCTGGCCTTGGGAGCGGTGGCTCCCACGGTCATCCGGGCCCGAGAGGCCGAGGAGGCCCTTCTGGGGCGCCCCTTGGAGGAAGGAGCCATAGCCGAGGCCGCAAGCCTCGCTGCCTCCGCTGCCCGGCCCATTAGCGATATCCGCGCCTCGGCGGAATATCGGCGGGAGATGGTGAAGGTGTTGGTGCGGAGGGCCCTGAGCCAAATGGCGGAGGGGGCGAGATGAAACACCAGATCACCATAGCGGTCAACGGCCAAGAACATAGGCTGACCGTGGAATCCCACCGCACCCTCCTCCAGGTGTTGCGGGATGAACTAGGCTTGACCGGCACCAAGGATGGCTGCGGGGAGGGGGATTGCGGGGCCTGCACCGTCCTCCTGGACGGCCAGCCGGTCAACTCCTGCCTCGTCTTGGCCCCCCAGGCCGATGGCCATCAGATAGTTACCGTGGAAGGGCTACGGCTGGATGGCCCCCATCCCTTGCAGCAAGCCTTCGTGGAGGAGGGGGCCGTTCAATGCGGCTTTTGCACCCCCGGATTGCTCATGGCGGCCAAGGCCCTCCTGGACCGAAACCCCCACCCCAGCGAGGAGGAGATAAAGCGGGCCCTTTCCGGCAACCTCTGTCGCTGCACCGGCTACGTGAAGGTCATCAAGGCCGTCCTGAAGGCCGCCCATTATGGTTAGCCTCTATATCCATGTCCCCTTCTGCCGCTCCAAATGCGCCTATTGCGATTTTAACTCCTATGCTGGCTTGGAGCATCTCCACCAGCCTTACCTGGAAGCCCTGGCTTTGGAGATAGCGGCGACGGGAAGGGAACTATCCTCCCCCGCGGTGTCCACCATCTATTTGGGAGGTGGGACGCCCACCTCCTTGAGCCTGGAGGGCCTCAGCCGAATCCTGGATACTTGCCGAGAGGCCTTCGCCGTCGAGGAAGGGGCAGAGGTTACCGGCGAGGCCAACCCTGGGACCGTAGATTTGGATTACCTGGAGGGGTTGCGAGGCTTGGGGGTGGGACGGCTCAGTTTGGGGGTACAAAGCCTCCAGGACGAGGAACTTGGGCTCCTGGGGCGCATCCACACCGCCTCCCAGGCTCAAGCCTCTTATCGGATGGCCCGGCGAGCCGGCTTCCGGAACATCAATCTGGATTTGATCTACGGCCTGCCTGGCCAGGCCATCCAGAGTTGGGAGTCCACCCTTTTGGAGGCTCTGGCTTGGGAGCCGGAACATTTTTCCCTCTACCCCCTCGCCCTCGAGCCCGGCACCCCCTTGGAGGCGGAGGTGGCGCAGGGTAGGCTATCCCGTCCCGATGAGGATTTGGCCGCGGAGATCTACCTCTTGGCCGAAGGGCTCTTGGAAGAGGCAGGAT
>CAYUAM010000088.1:0-7661 GCA_964442805.1 uncultured Anaerolineales bacterium
CCCTGCCCCCCCTCCCGCCAGCGCTGCCCTCAACCCCAAATATACTTTTGAGACCTTCATCGTGGGCAGCGGTAACCGCCTGGCCCACGCGGCGGCCTACGCCGTAGCCCAAATGCCAGCCCAGGCCTATAACCCCCTCTTCCTCTACGGGGGGGTGGGGCTAGGAAAGACCCACCTTCTCCACGCCATCGGCCACCCGCCCCTGCGAAGGGGCATGCGAGTGCTTTATGTCTCCGCCGAGACCTTCACCAATGACCTCATAAACTCCATCCGCAACCAATCCACGGAGGAATTTCGTCAAAAATACCGTTACATCGATCTCCTCCTGATAGACGATATCCAATTCATCGCCGGCAAGGAGAGCACTCAAGAGGAGTTCTTCCACACCTTCAACACCCTCCACGCCGCCGATAAGCAGATCGTCATCTCCAGCGACCGCCCCCCAAAGGCCTTCCTCACCCTGGAGGAGCGGCTATGTTCCCGCTTCGAATGGGGGTTGATCGCCGATATCCAGCCCCCCGACCTGGAGACCCGCATCGCCATATTGCGTTCTAAGGCGGCGAGCCAACCCCTGCCCGTGCCCAGCGAGGTGATCGACCTTCTTGCCCATAAGATACAAAGTAATATCCGACAATTGGAGGGGAGCCTCAACCGCGTAGTGGCCTACGCTCGCCTCATGGGCAGCCCTCTCACCGTAGAACTGGCCTCCTCCGCCCTGAAAGATATCAGCCCACAGAGGGTTCCCTCCCTCCAAGAGGTCGTAGAATCTGTAGCCCGTTTCTATGGCCTGTCTGTGAAAGATCTGATGAGCCCCCGCCGCCACAAGGGTGTGGCCTACCCCCGCCAGGTGGCCATGTTCTTGGCTCGAGAGGAGACCACTGCCTCCCTCCAAGAGATCGGTTCCGCCTTGGGTGGGAGAGATCACACCACCATCCTCCACGGCTATGAGAAGATCGCCTCCCTGGTCGAGACGAACGACTCCCTCCGTCGAGAGATCCTCTCCCTCAAAGAAATGATTTATCAGCCCACCCCTAATCTTTCCCCACCAAACTGTGGATAACCCTCCCCATTCCTGTGGATAACCGCTCCTCTTTGTGGATAACTTGCTCTTTGTGTCCCTAAAATCTCCCCCGCGGTCGTTCACCTTTATCCTTCATGAACACCTATCCACAGCAACTACTCCTCCCTGCCGAGCCCAATCCCCTTTTCCACATCCCTACTACGACGACTAAAAGAATAATCTAAATATAAGGAATAAATTTAGTTTCCTCTTTTGAGGATATCTGATAAAATTTGTTCTGTGCGCGAAAGAGTTGGCGTCATAGATATAATAGCCGCAGGTTTTACTTCTGCCGCCAAGCAATGGTGGGCCATGAGCATCCCTATCGTACTGGATCTTTACCTTTGGCTGGGGCCCCGGCTCTCCCCACAGCCATTTATTAAACAAATTCTCTCCAAGATGCCTTTGCCAGAGGGATCTCAGGTTTTATTGGGAGGGATGAACCTTTTCTCCTTACTTTCCTCCTCCCTTCTCCGGGTGCCCAGCACGGGGGGAGCGGAAACGGCCGCGCCGGCTTTTGTCCAGCCTGCGGTTTTGGTGGTGGATGACGGGCTATCCCTTCTTGGGTGGGTCCTGCTCCTCTTCTCCTCGGGGCTATTCTTGGGCTCCCTTTACCTGGTCCTCCTTGCCCAGCCCCTGATGCCAATGGGAGGGAGGGGGCGCTTAAGGCAAGCGGGAGCGCTCTGGCTCCGAGCCATATGCCTCGTCTTTTTCCTGTTTGCCGGGGCCATCATCGTTGGTTTGCCTGCTACGTTAACCATCACCTTGGCCTCCTTGATCAGCCCCCTCCTGGCTCAGGCCGTCTCTTTGGCCTCCTTGGCCTTCCTTATCGGCATAGCCTTTTACCTCTTCTTTACCATCGAGGCCATGGTGATCAGCGAGGTGGGGCCCTTGCGGGCAGCCTGGAATAGCATCACTGTAGTGCGAAGGAACCCCTGGTCAGCCGCAGGTTTCATCATCCTCATCAATATCATCGGCCTGGGGTTGCTTCGTGTCTGGAGGAGCCTAGGAGGGACAGCCTGGGGAGAGGTCCTGGCCATTCTGGGAAATGCCTTTGTGGGAAGTGGGCTCGTTGCCTCGAGCCTCCTCTACTATAGGGATAGATATAACGCCGGTTTGGAGGAAAAGAGTGGTAATAGATAAGTATGAGGCCACCGACATCGAAGTCTTGGAAGGGCTCCAGGCGGTGAGGCGGCGGCCGGCCATGTATATCGGGAGCACCGACGTACGGGGATTACATCATTTGATCTTCGAGGTGGTGGACAACTCCGTGGATGAGGCCCTGGCGGGAGCCTGCGACCGAATAGAGGTCACCATTCACACGGACCGTACGGTGACGGTGGCTGATAACGGCCGGGGTATCCCCGTGGAGACCCATCCTCAGATGAAAAAGTCCGCCCTGGAGGTGGTGCACACCGTCCTCCATTCGGGAGCCAAGTTCGGGGGGGGTGGCTATAAGGTGGCCAGCGGCCTCCACGGGGTAGGTGTCTCGGCGGTGAATGCCCTCTCTGAGTGGCTAGAGGTGGAGGTAGGGCGGAACGGCACTCTCTACCGCCAGAGGTATGAGCGGGGGGTGCCAGTCACCCCGGTGGAGGTCGTTGGGGAGGCTAAGGGTACCGGAACAAAGACTTCCTTCCTCCCCGATAGTACCATCCTCCAAACGTTAGACTATAACTTCACCACCATAGCCCAGCGCTTTCGGGAGATGGCTTTCCTCACCCGAGGGTTAAAGATCACCTTGCGCGATGAGAGGGAAGACCTGGAGAGCACCTTCTATTTCGAGGGAGGGATCCGCTCCTTCGTGCGCTACATCAACCGCAACCGCAAGGTGCTCCACGCACAGCCGCTCTATGGGGAGAGGGTTGTGGACAACACCATAGTGGAGCTGGCCCTGCAGTATACCGATGGTTATGCGGAGTCGATCTATGCCTTCGCCAATAATGTCAACACCGTTGATGGGGGGACCCACCTCACCGGCTTTCGCTCCGGCCTGACTCGTACCATGAACGACTATGCCCGCCGCAACAATCTCCTCAAGGATACCGACCCCAGTTTCACCGGGGAGGATGTCCGGGAGGGGCTGACCGCAGTTATCAGCGTGAAACTCACTGAACCCCAATTCGAGAGCCAAACCAAGGCCAAACTGGGTAACGCAGAGGTCAAGGGGATGGTGGAATCGGTGGTCTCGGAGGAACTCTCCGCCTTCCTGGAAGAGAACCCTGCCGTGGCCAAGGCCATCATAGAGAAGTGCCTGGTGGCGGCCAGGGCTCGCGCCGCGGCGCGACAGGCTCGGGATCTGGTGATCCGCAAGAGCGCCCTGGCGAGCGCCACCCTCCCTGGGAAACTGGCTGACTGCTCGGAGAGCGACCCGCGGAAGGTGGAACTATACATCGTGGAGGGGGATTCGGCTGGGGGGTCGGCCAAGCAGGGACGGGACCGGCGCTTCCAAGCCATCCTACCCCTGCGAGGAAAGATATTGAACGTGGAGAAGGCGGGTCTTGATAAGATATTGAGCAACAAGGAGATCCAGGCCTTGATCACCGCCCTGGGCACCGGGGTGGGCGAGGACTTCGATTTAGGGAATTTACGCTATCACCGCATCATCATCATGACTGATGCCGATGTGGACGGCTCTCACATCCGCACCCTGCTCCTCACCTTCTTCTTCCGTTACATGGAACCCCTCATCGTCAATGGCCACCTTTACATCGCTCAGCCCCCCCTCTACAGCATCGTCAGCAAGTCGCGGCAGATCTATGCTTACTCTGAGGAGGAGAAGGAGGAGGTGCTCCAGAAGATGCGCGCTGGGGAGGTGGCGATGCAGCGGTATAAGGGGTTAGGGGAGATGAACCCGGAGCAACTTTGGGAGACCACCATGAACCCCCAGACCAGGACCAACATCCAGGTGACCATCGAGGACGCGGCCAAGGCGGATCGGACCTTTAATATGCTCATGGGGGCCGAGGTGCCTCCCCGCAAGCGGTTCATCCAGACTCACGCCAAACAGGTACGAAACTTGGACGTGTAGCGCCCCGCTATTCTGTTGGTTGCCCGTAGAGCGAGAGCATGATAAAATTTCTCGGTTGTTGGCTTGAGGAGTCCAAACCATAATAGAAAGGGAGGGATAGTTGCTAGAAGGGGCTACTCTTTTCGAACGGGTAGGCATATGGGGCGTCCTGGCGACGGCCATTGCGGGGCTTTTATACGCCGTCTTCCTGGTCCGCCAAATAATGCGGGAACCAAAGGGGACGGAGCGGATGCTGGAGATCGCCGAGGCCATCCGCACCGGGGCCAATGCCTATCTTAATCGGCAGTTCAGGACCATCATAACCCTGATCGGGGTTCTGGCCCTGGCCCTCTTCGCTAGCGCCGCCCTGGCCGAGCAGCGGATGGCCATATCTTTGGGCCGCGCCGGAGCCTTCCTTATGGGGGCCTCCTTCTCCGCGGCGGTGGGCTACATCGGCATGAACATGGCCGTGCAGGGTAACATCCGGGTGGCGGCGGCGGCTCGCCACAGTTTCGCCGATGCCCTGCGCATCGCCTACCGCTCCGGCACCATCACCGGCATGCTGACCGATGGTTTGGGGCTCCTGGGAGGCACTATCATCTTCCTCATATATGGGGTTGAGGCCAAGGAGGTGCTCTTGGGGTTCGGCTTCGGGGGGACGCTTTTGGCCCTCTTCATGCGGGTGGGCGGCGGCATCTATACCAAGGCCGCCGATGTGGGGGCCGATTTGGTGGGCAAGGTGGAGGCCGGCATCCCTGAAGACGACCCTCGCAACGCGGCGGTGATAGCGGACCTGGTGGGGGATAACGTGGGCGACTGCGCCGGCATGGCCGCCGACATATTCGAATCCTACGAGGTAACTATCGTCGCGGCCATGATCTTGGGCATCGGGGTCATGAAATATGTGGTGCAAAATATGCACGACTATCGTTGGATAGTCTTCCCCCTCTTGGTGCGGGCCATGGGGGTGCTCTCCTCCATCATCGGCACCTATGCCGTGCGCAGCCGGGGCACCAAGCAGGATGCCATGGGGGCTATCCTCCTCGGCTACAACGTCTCCGCAGCCACCTCCATCATCGGCTTCTTCCTCCTTTCCTGGTTCTACGCCAAGGACCTGCGCTTCTTCTTTGCCACCTTGAGCGGCATCATCCTGGCGATCATCATCAATAAACTGACGGAGTATTTCACCAGCAAGGAGCGGGCCCCGGTGAAGGAGATCGCCCGGGCCACCCAGACCGGCTCGGCCACCACCATCCTCCAAGGCCTGGCCGCGGGCTACGAGAGCACCGTCTGGGCCACCTTAGTCATCGGCATATCGATAATGACTTCGGTGATCATCTTCGCTGGGCAGCCGGCCCTGGTCTTCTATGGGGTGGCCCTCACCGGTATCGGCATGCTGACCCTGACCGGCAACAATATCTCCATGGACGCCTTCGGCCCCATCTCCGATAACGCCCAAGGGATCGCCGAGATGGCTGACATGGAGCCAGAGGCCCGGGAGATAGTGGCCCAACTGGATGCCGTGGGCAACACCACCAAGGCCATCACCAAGGGGATCGCCATCGGCTCAGCGGTCATCGCCGCCGTCTGTCTCTTCGGCTCCTTCGCCGAGGAGACGGGCACGGGGGTCTTCGCCATCAATATCGTCGACCCCAAGGTCTTCGTGGGTATGCTCATCGGTGGAGCCATCCCCTTCCTCTTCAGTTCCTTGACCATTCGGGCCGTGGGGAGGGCCGCCTCTCTCATCATCCAAGAGGTGCGCCGCCAGTTCAAGATTCCCGGGGTCATGGAAGGGACGGTTAAGCCCGACTACGCAAAGGCGGTTACCATCTGCACCGCAGCGGCCCAGAAGGAACTGCTCAGCCTGGGGCTTCTAGCCGTGCTCTCCCCCATCATCGTGGGGTTCTTGCTCAACGAGATGGCCTTGGGGGCCTTCCTGGCCGGGACCATCCTGAGCGGGCAACTTCTGGCCGTCTTCATGGCCAACGCCGGAGGGGCCTGGGACAACGCCAAGAAGAGCATCGAGGACGGGCTGTACGGGGGCAAGGGCTCCGAGGCCCACAAGGCCGGGGTGGTGGGCGACACGGTGGGCGACCCCCTGAAGGATACCTCCGGGCCAGCCCTCAACCCCATGATCAAGGTCATCAACCTGGTCTCGGTGATCATCGCCCCCCTGGTGGTGACGACTGCAAAGAACTCGGCCCTGAAGCCCTACATCTACGGGGCCATGTTGGTGCTCTTGGCCATAGTGGCCGCGGCCATCCAGTACAGCAAGAAGGAAGCCCAGCCGCTCATAGTGGAGGAGCCGGCGGCCGCTCCTACCTCAAGCAGTTCATCGAGCAGCGAATCCTGAGGGAGAGCGAAGCGAAGGGTGAGGGGCCGAGGCGTTATTGATGCTTCGGCCCCGTTTCATTATACTGGGGGCGCTACGGCACCTAATTGGCTGTCAAAGGATGTGAATGTCGCGAAGAGAGCGGGATGAGATTCAAAAGATGGTGTTAGCCTGCTGGGACCGCACTGCGTCTAGATACGGCCAGGCCGGGCCGCCCATCTTTCGCCTCTCGGCGGAGCGGCTCCTGGCCCTCCTGGACCCTGAGCCCGGCAGCCGCCTCCTGGATGTGGCCTGTGGCCGGGGGGCGGTAGCCGTCCTGGCCGCCCAGAAGGTGAGCCCCGTCGGGCAGGTGGTGGCCACCGACTACTCGGCCTGCATGGTAGAGGAGGCGAAGAAAGAGGCGGAGAGGGCCGGCTTGACCAATATCACCTGTGCCCAGATGGACGCCCAAAGCCACGACTTTCCCGACGAATCTTTCCATTTCGTCACCTGCGCCTTTGCTCTCTTCTTCTTCCCCGACATTAGCAAATCCTTGGCCGAAATGCATCGCCTGCTCGTGCCCGGGGGTAAAATCGGCCTCTCCCTTTGGGGGAGAGGGGCCATCGTCCCTATCTGGCCCATCCTGGGGGAAGTGGCGAAGGAGTTTGACCTGCGCCCGGTCATCCCCCACCCCATCGCCTGGAAGGGGGAGGAGGTCAAGGCCCTGCTTTCTTCAGCGGGCTTCTCCTCGGCGGAGACCATCGAGGAGCGCTACGACTTCTCCTTTCCCCAAGCGGAGGAGGCCTGGGAGTTTACCCGCTCCATCGGCCCCGTGGAGGTGATGTTGGAACAACTACCCGAGGCCAAACGTCGGGAGTTCCTCGCCACATACCACTCCCGCCTTCAGGCCCCGGCCACCGGGGAGGGCATCCCCGCTAATTTCCGTGTCCTTTACGCCCTGGCTGTGAAAGGAGCCCCATGACTACCGGCTACGTCTATCACCCCATTTATTTGGAGCATAACCTGCCTGGCCACCCGGAGAACGAGAAGCGGCTGGAGGCCATCATGGCCCGCTTGGATCAGGCCGGGCTCCTCCCCCGGCTGAGGCCCATAGAGGCCGCCCCGGTGTCGATGGAACTCCTCCGCCGCATACATGACCCAGGCTACATCTCCCTGGTGGAGAGGGTCTCTCAGTCCGGCGGGGGGATGCTGGACCCCGATACCTACGTAAGCGCCCGGTCTTATGAGGCCGCCCGAATGGCCGCTGGGGGAGTGGTGAAGGC
>CAYUAM010000089.1:0-7513 GCA_964442805.1 uncultured Anaerolineales bacterium
GGCGGCTATCCTTCCCGAGGCCGGGGCCCGACAATGGCGGATCAACACCCCCTTAGTGGCGGCGATGATCTCCCTTTCCTCCACCGTCTCCCCTACCCCCTTCCGAAGGTATTTGGGTAGCTCTCTTTCCGATACCGAGAGGGCCCGGGCTACCTGGAGGAGGTAAGCCTGAGTGGGCCAAAAGGCCACGGCCACCACATCCTCCGGCTCCACCCTTTCTCCCTCTTTCACCAAAACCTCTCCCGGGAAAGGCAAGAGCCTCTCGACCCTTATCGAACCATAGGAGGATAGGGGAGTCGTCCTCAAAAGCCTGCCTCCCACATCCATTCTTGCATTTTGGCCTGCCGCGCCGCCGGTTCCTCCGGTAGGGCTAGGGGACGGCCGCGGGCGTCGATGATGATTCCCGCTGCCCCGCCTTCCACTTCGGTGGTGGCCCCCTTACCCCTCTTCCCCAGCCCCAAATCGAAATTGCCGGCGGGCCTGAGTTCCAAGGTGGCCCTTTGGCCGAAGGATAAGGGTATCACCTCCAAAGAACCGTAGGCTACTTCGCCCTCGATGGTTCCTCCCTCTGAATAGGTTACCTTGAAACGGAGGGCGGTGGTTCCCTCCTTGGCCCGACCGATAGGGGCGATGGCCGTGCCTAGGTTGAGGAGGACGTCCTTGGCCAAGAGTTGGGCTGCGGCCAGGGGCTCAAAGGCGGCCAGAGCCCCCACCTGGGGCAAAAGGGAGGCTTCATCTAAGGCCAAGTTGCAGATGCCCGTGGGCTGTAACCCATCGAGGAGGACCAGGGCCGCTTGGCGAGGGTGGGGGAGGTGAGATAGAAAACCTCCCGTCCCCACTATCAAGTCCCAGGAGCCATGGGAGGGAAGACCTTCGGCTCGCTCCTGGGCATAAGCCAAGAGTTCACGAGCCAAAGCCCCTTCTAAGAGGAAGTCCTCCTTGGCCTGAGGGACGGTTTGGGGCCTCAACCCCTTGTTGAGGAGCCTATTTCGAGCCTTTTCCTCCTCCAGGGCGAAGGGGAGCCAGCCTAGGACCCCCTTCATCCCCCTCTCCGCTAGCAGCCTCTCCACCCCCTGGCCCATCCCCGTATCGTTGCAAGTGAGAGAAAAGGCCCGCTCCTCTTGAGCCGCCAATAGGCTAGTGGTGTGCCCCCCCATATCGACTCCCATCACCTTCAGGCCATATTCTTGGGCCAGGTAGCGAAGGCACCAACCTAGGACCCTGACCGATGGCTGAAGCGGGGCTACAGACCAGCCCTCGATGGTGCTAATGCCGGGAATGGCGGAGATATTGTCCCCTAATAGGTTGGCCAGCACCTCCTGGATAGCCCCCGGCCTCTCTTGGCCCCATCGAGGCAGCAGGTTCTCCACCACCTTCAACTCCACCAACCCTTCTAATGTCTCCTCTATTTGACCTTGGGCGTTCTCGTTTCCAGCGAAGAGAAAGAGGGGCTTTTGACCAGGGCAGGAGGCCAGGAGCACCGCCAGATCCTTGGCCGCCTCCACCACCGGGGCAGTGGGGCTCCCCTCGGTGCCTCCAGCCATGAGGATGAGGTCTACCTCCTGGCTGGCCAAGAGGCGCCATAATTCTGATACCTCTCCCTTGGGGGAAAGACGCAAATTCTCTACGGTAAAGGCCCCTCTCACCGAGGCATAGGTGGACTCTACGGCTCGCTGGGCGCTCCTCAGGCTCCCGGGTTCCATCAGGCCGACCACTACCGCTCGCAAGGGCTCCATACAACTGGTGGCGGCCAAGAAACCATCTACCCCGTGGCCGTCCTCACCTTCGGGGGTGAGGAGTCGCCCGGCGGCCCAAAGCCTCCTCCCCGTCGCCCTCTCCACCCCCTCCACCGCCTCTCGCAGGCCCAAACTCACATCCTCCCAGGGGGGACGGAGGGTGGTGGGGGCTTCCCCCCGGGCCACCAAACGGTATTCCTGGCCCACCCGGTCGATGAGGGATACCCGGGTGGTGATATTGCCCAGATCCGCGATTAGGAAGGATTCCAAAATCTCATTCATCTTTAACTAAGCAGCCCCAGCCATTCCCTGGCTAGCAGTAGGAGGAAGGCTAAGAATGTGATGACCAAGAGCAGCAGGAGGCAGGTTAGCCAGCGCAAGGTCCGGCCTCGGCGCTCTTTGGGCCTCACTTTCTCGCTCACCAAAGGAAGAAAGGGTTGTTCCATGACCCTCTGGAAAGCGGCCGCTTGTTCCGCTCCTACCGCCGGGGGGAGGCTTTCCGCCCTCTCATGGGGCCGAGTGAGGACGGGTTCCACGGTCAAGAGGCCCCTGAGGCCGGAGAGCATCCCCTCCTTCTCCTCTGGTTGTTCCTCCGGGAGACCTTCCCAGGCTTCCAACCAAGAAGGGGCTTTCCCTTCTGCCTCTACGGAGGGCCCCTCAGCAGCGGGAAACTCCAACTCTGGAACCCCCTCCGGCGCCATCTCCACCTTTTCCTCCACCTCGCGAATCCACTCCGGAGGGAGGTCGGGTCCCATAGCCTCTCCTTCCAAGGAAGCGGTAGGCAAGGGCTCCCCGCAGTTATTGCAGAAGTTGCTCCCTTCTCGGTTCAAGGTCCCGCATTGAGGGCAATAAGCCATCTCGCTACCCGTCCTGATACGGTCGGCCGATCAATCGGTCCCCCGGCTAGGCTCCTAAGGTCACCCAAAACTCTCAACCTCCAGCATGGTTCCCTTTGAAAGACAAGCCTAGTATAACACGCCTTTTATGCCCTGGCAAGGGGCGGTATCTATCGCTCCAATGGTTCAATCGAATGGTGAACATCCACAATCTGGGCCCCTGCTCTGGACAAACCGGACTATATCTAGTAGAATAGTAAAAGGATTAGAATGGAGGGAGAGGAAGATGCCTCTTCTCAAGTTCGCGAGGCACTATAACGATTTGAGCACCGATAACGGCTTCCAGAAGGGATAATGAGAGGTTAGGCGAAAAGGAGCGGTTAGATGCAGCAAGAGGGCAAACCGGTGATGGAATGTTCGTTAGAGTATCTTCTAACCGACATAGCCGGGCAAGAAACCTCAAGCGGTGAAGGTCTCGCTAGACTTGAAGAAGAGAACCTGGCTATCCTTCCAAGGCTTGGCGAAGCGTTGTTCCTTTCTTATCGTGATGTTCTGGACATCTCTGAGGGCGACTATAAGATTCGCCTTACCCTGAGTTCAAAGGAGGATCTTCTTCTTTCTAACCTTGGCTACCGTTATGAAGACTTCTTGAGAAACCTGAGCAAACTCCGCAATGAACTCCTCTTAAAGGATATGCTCATGCAGGAAAATCTCAGGAGATCTGGTGTGGAGGCGGAGTTTGTTTACTGGGACGAAAGCGGAAAGGAAAGGGGAAGAGGGAAGTGCGAACCACGCTTATACGAAACCGCAATAGTAGTGATACCTGAAGGGGGAGATTTCATAAGAATCCCTTATAGCGACCTTTTGGAAATCTCTGCAGAGGATTATAGTTTGATCTTAACTATGGGATATGGCCAAAAGATGGTTCTTTCCAAGATGGGGAATCAGTTTGATCCTTTTGCCAAGCTGCTATCCGCCTTGAATAACGAACTTCAACTCAAAGTTCAATCTTCCCTGAAAGAACTCCTGCCCGGTTTTGACCCACTGGTAATAAGAAAGGCAGCCAGATTTATGAAGGAGGGTAGAGCGGCCCAAAGAAGTGATATAGGATCGATATCCCCTGATCTCTGGATAGAATTAGAAAAGAGGTTAGAAGTTGCGGGGATAAAGGAAGAATACGATTTCTTGAAAGCCCTATCACAACAAGATAAAATCTGTGTGGGCTTGAAACGGGGGCTCCTGGGGGACCTCACGGGTGAATACATTTGGTTCTTAATCCCGATCTACAGCCTGGCCCGAGGCGAGCCCGGTAATGCGATGGCCATGGAAGCGACGACTGGCGAGGGCGGGGGAAAGGCAACCTATTTCTTCAGAATAGTGAGCAGGAAGGATTACCCAGAGTTCAAGGATATCGAGAAGTTGCATAGGGAAGCGGACGACCTCATCAAAAGGATAAACCGGTGCATGCTGGATATTAACTTCAGGCGAGAGCCGATCTATTTGCCGGACGAAAGGCTGGAAGAGCCGCAATACCTCAACTATAAATTCGCGGTGCAGAGGCTGCCCGGGCTTCAAACTCTTCGTTATCTCTTTATTGGCAGGGTGATCCATGCTTCGCCCGAGCAGTGGAAAGAGGATGTTATGAATTTGCTGAAGTTCAATGTGAGCACCAAAGACGATACAATAAAGTGGACAAAAGGAGGTTAAGAGGGATGCCCGGGTATAAACATCCCTGTCGCTATTGCGGCAAGTTGGTTCCGCCAGATTCAAATGTGTGCCCATTATGCGGGAAGGCAAACCCGGTGGGGCCGTTACGCTGTCCCAAGTGTCGTAATCCCATTGAGAAAGGATGGGAAAAGTGTGGTAATTGTGGGCTTCTTTTAAGGGTGGAATGTCCGAAATGCGGGGAATCAACTTTCTTCGGAGATTACTGCGAGCATTGTGATACCAGATTGGTGGTGGTTTGTCCGAAGTGTAAAGCAGAACAGCCGCCGATTGCAGAGAAATGTATAAAATGTGGCAAACTATTAAAATAAAGGAGGATGAAATATGCCACTGCAACCTTTTACCAGAAATTTTGCGGACAATAGCACAGAGGCCGGATTCGAGTTCACCTTCTTCTGCGACATCTGCAACGATGGATACAAGACCGAGTTTGTAGAGTCCAAGACCTATAAGAAGGGTGGGCTCTTGCGTGGCCTCGGAGGCGCAGTTTCCCTGGGGAGCTCTCTCTTGGGACTACATGAGGTTGAGAGCGCGGTCGGAAGAGGAACCGACATCCTTACCGAACGTTTCGAAGGGATGTCTCCCCAATGGCACAAAGAACACGAAGAGGCGTTTGGGCGAGCCCAGAACGAGGCCAAGGGACATTTTCAGCGTTGCCCAAGATGTGCGAAATGGGTCTGCGAAAACGATTGGAACGAGCAGGAGGGGCTCTGTGTTGAGGATGCGCCCCGCGTTAGCGTCGAAGTAGCCGCCGCAAAAGCCGAGGTCACCAAGGAGCAGATATGGGAGAAGGCTGCCGCTACCCAGCTCTTTACCGGCGAAATAGAGAGCAAGCAGACCATCTGTCCCCAATGTGGCAAGCCGGCTGGTGAGGGTAAGTTCTGCACTAACTGCGGCGCGCCCCTCTCATCCATAAAATGTCCCAAGTGTGGTGCTCAAAATCCAGTCGGCACTAATTTCTGTGGCGGGTGTGGAACAAAACTAGGGTGAGGGTTCCACCGTATCGCCCGACAGGCATATACGCTGAAGGGTTTCAGCCTTTGCCTTTCAGGAGATCGTGTATCCAAAAACAAAGGTCGCTACTTGGCCTCAGTGGGGAGCAAGTGAGAGTAGATGATTCTGTCCTCACTGTGGCGCCGAGCAGTAAGGCCCGGTCATGACCCCAGAACTCGAGCAACTCTACCAGGAGATCATCCATTGCCAGAGATGCATCCTTTCCCGATCGCGGAGGAATGCCGTGCCGGGTGAAGGGCCCCAGGGCGCTCAGATGATGTTCATCGGGGAGGGCCCTGGCTTTCATGAGGATCAGCAGGGCCGCCCCTTCGTGGGGCCGGCGGGGCAATTTTTGGAGGAACTCCTGGCCAGCATCGGGTTTGGGCGGGAGCAGGTATATATCTGTAATGTCATCAAGTGCCGTCCCCCCGGAAATCGGGACCCCCTACTGGAAGAGATAGAGGCCTGCCGGCCCTACTTGGATAGGCAGTTGGCCCTGATAAAGCCCAGGGTAGTGATCACGTTGGGTCGCTTCTCCATGGCGCGATTCTTCCCCCGGGCCAAGATATCCGAGATCCACGGCCGCCCCCGCAAGATGGAGGGGATCATCTACTACCCTATTTATCACCCCGCGGCAGCCCTCCACCAACCCCGCTGGCGGCCCGTCCTAGAGGATGATTTCCAACGTATCCCTCAGATATTGGCCAGAGCGGAAGGGATCCCTGAGGAAGTGGCTGAGGATGAGGCCCAACAATTGAGCCTCTTTTGAGCCGCCTAGAAAGACCATGGACAAAGGCATGACAAATTCACCTTAAAATCCAGTCCCCTACGTCGCTAAAGCCTTGAATCGCCTCTCAAAATAGGATATAATGAGCGGTGATATATCCACCGGACAAAGGGTGTCTTCCCATAAGATAAGAAAGGAGGTGAACAGCTCGAGAGGAGATACCTAGATCGGACTAAGTCATCTCAAAGAAGGAGGAGAACCTGAGATGCGAAAGGTAATGGGTTTTTTCTCTCTGGTGGTTGTCTTAAGTCTCTTGCTCGCTGCTTGTGCGCCAGCGGCCACACCAACGCCTACGCCTACACCCGCGAAGGTGATCAAGGTGGGGCAGGTAACCGATGTGGGCGGCATAGATGACCGCTCCTTCAACCAGACGGCTTGGCTAGGTGTGCAGCAGGCCATAGATGAACTAGGCATCGAGGGACGCTACCTCGAATCCCAGTCGGCGGCCGATTACGAGCCCAACATTAACACCTTCCTCTCTGAGGGCTACGACATGATCATAACCGTGGGCTTCATGATCATGGATGCCTCCTTTGCTGCCGCTAAGGCCAACCCTGACACCGATTTCGTCTGGGTTGACGGCTTTAGCGACCCAGAGGTGACCAACTTGGCAGCCGTGGTCACCGCCACTGACGCGCCAGCCTTCCTGGCAGGGTATGTGGCGGCGAGCGTGACCAAAACTGGTAAGGTGGGCACCTACGGCGGCGTCCAGATACCCACCGTAGAGATCTTCATGGTGGGCTTCGAGCATGGCGTCCAGTACTACAACGAGCAGCACGGCACCAGCGTGGAGGTACTGGGCTGGGACAGCGAAACCAGGACGGGCAGCTTCACCGGCGACTTCGAGAGCACCGACAACGGCCGGCGACTCACCGAGTCCTTACTGGATGAGGGAGCAGATATCATCCTGCCCGTGGCCGGCCCGGTAGGTCTGGGCACGGCGGCGGTTTGCCTGGAGCGCGGCTGCATGATGGTCGGGGTGGACGCGGATATGTACTACACCGCCGCCGACTACGCTTCCGTCATGCTGACCAGCATCATGAAGAACATGAACGTGGCCATATTCCAGGCCATTCAGGATGAGGTGAACGGCGCCTTCAAGGGTGGCTCAGATTACCTGCTCAACCTGGCCAACGACGGGGCGCAGTTGGCCCCCTTCCATGATTTCGATAGCCAGGTGCCCCAGTCTGTGAAGGACGAACTGGAGCAGATCAAGCAGGGGCTCATCGACGGCTCTATCTCCACCGGTTGGCCACTACCTGAATAGGTAGATAGGCATAGCGATCTTTAGCGGCGCTGGCTAGCGCCAGCGCCGCTAATTCTGTCTCCAGGCGGATGACCCCGGATAATATCCTAGAGCGGCGTGGTATCCCCAAGGCTTTCCCCGGCGTCTTGGCCAACGATCATATCAATTTGACACTCCAAGAGGGCGAGAT
>CAYUAM010000090.1:0-7508 GCA_964442805.1 uncultured Anaerolineales bacterium
CGGCGGATGAGGGCTATCTCCTTGCCCTGCATGGCCTCCCGACCCTCCTTGACCTTGGCCTCCACCTCGCTCCGCACGTCGGCGGGCACCTTGTCGCCTAACTCCCGCAGGGTTTTCTCCGCGGTATAGGCCACGGAATCGGCGTAATTTCGGGCCTCCACCTCCTCCTTGCGCTTCCGGTCATCGGCCTCGTATTGCTTGGAATCCCTGACCATGTGGTCTATCTCCTCTTTGCTCAGGCCAGTGGAGGCAGTGATGGTGATATGCTGCTCCCGGCCGGTGGCCTTGTCCTGGGCGGAGACGTTGAGGATGCCATCGGCATCGATGTCGAAGGTTACCTCGACCTGGGGGATGCCTCGCGGCGCCGGCGGGATGCCATCCAGGATGAATCGGCCCAGGGTCTTGTTATCGCCGGCCATGGGCCGCTCCCCCTGCACCACGTGGATCTCCACCGAGGTCTGGCCATCGGCGGCGGTGGAAAATATCTGCGACTTCCGGACAGGGATGGTGGTGTTCCGCTCGATGAGAGCAGTGGCCACCCCGCCCAGGGTCTCTATGCTCAGGGTCAGGGGGGTAACGTCCAGGAGCAGGACATCCCTCACCTCCCCCTTGAGCACGGCGGCCTGGATGGCCGCCCCCAGGGCTACCACCTCGTCGGGGTTCACCCCCTTATGAGGCTCCTTGCCGAAGAAGTCGGCCACCATCTCCTGCACCTTGGGCATCCGGGTCTGGCCGCCCACCAGGATGACCTCGTTGATGTCGGAGGGCGAGAGTTTCGCGTCCTCCAGGGCCTGCCTCATGGGGGGCATGGTCCGCTCGATCAGGTCCTCCACCAACTGCTCCAGTTTGGCCCGGGTCAGGGTGATGTTCAGGTGCTTAGGCCCCGAGGCGTCGGCGGTGATGAAGGGCAGGTTGATCTCCGTCTGCATGACAGTGGAGAGTTCGCACTTGGCCTTCTCCGCCGCCTCCTTGAGCCGCTGCAAGGCCATGCGGTCCTGCCGCAGGTCTATCCCCTGCTCCTTCCTGAACTCGTCGGCGACCCAATCGATGACCCTCTGGTCGAAATCGTCGCCTCCCAGGTGGGTGTCGCCGTTGGTGGAACGGACCTCGAAGACCCCCTCGCCTATATCCAGGACGGAGATATCATAGGTGCCCCCGCCCAAGTCGAAGACGGCCACCTTCTCGTCCTTTTTCTTGTCCAGCCCGTAGGCCAGGGCGGAAGCGGTGGGCTCATTGATGATGCGCAACACGTTGAGGCCGGCGATCTTGCCCGCTTCCTTGGTGGCCTGGCGCTGGGAATCGTCGAAATAGGCCGGGACGGTGATGACCGCCTCCGCCACCTGCTCCCCCAGATAGGCCTCCGCGTCCTGTCTCAATTTCTGCAAGATCATGGCCGAGATCTCCGGGGGCGAATAATCCTTGCCCCCCATCACCACCCGGGCATCGCCGTTGGGGGCCTCGGTTATCTTGTAGGGCAAGAGTTGCGTATCCCGCTGGACTATGGGGTCCCCATATTTGCGCCCCATGAGCCTTTTGATGGAGAAGATGGTGTTCTCGGAGTTGGTGATGGCCTGACGCTTGGCCACCTGCCCTACCAACCTCTCCCCGCTCTTGGAGATGGCCACCACGGAAGGGCAGAGCCGCGACCCCTCCGAGGTGGGGATGACCGTTGGCTCCCCACCTTCCATAATCGCCACCACCGAGTTGGTGGTGCCCAAGTCGATCCCTATTACCTTTCCCATATCAACCTCCTCTATTTAGCCACCCTTACTAACGCCGGCCTTATGATCCGATCATGGAGCATATAACCCTTTTGTAAGACCTCTATGATTTGTCCTTCCTGATGATCGGGGCTTCCCTCATAGGCCACCGCCTCATGCAGGTTGGGGTCGAACCCCGCGCCAACCTGCACCTCGATCTCCTTTACTCCCTCCTGTTGCAAGACGGCCAAGAGTTTGCGCTGGATGAGGAAGATCCCATCCAGCCAGGTGAGGGCGTACATCTTTCCAGGAACAGTGGCAAGAGCCCTCTCGAAATCGTCTAGGATGGGGATGATCTTGGCTATCAGGGCCCCGTTGGCGAACCTGAAGAATTCCTCCCTCTCCTTCTCGTTCCTCTTCTTGAAGTTGGCGAACGCGGCCTCGGCCCGTTTCCATTGGTCCAAGTACTCCTCCGCCCGGGCCCGGGCCTCCTCCAAAGCGGCCCGCAATTCCTCCGGGCTCTCAGACAACTCGGCCACCGCTTCGTCCTTCCCTTCAGGGGCTACCTCATGGGCCTCTTTCGATTTCTTTTCCTCAGTCATGAGATAACCTCCCTATCTTTAAGCCACCAGAGTGGATAAGAGATCGGTCATCAGGCCAGCCACATAGCGCACCACGGAGACACACCTCTCGTAGGGCATGCGCGTGGGGCCCAAGATGCCCAGGATGCCCGTGGCCTCCTGGGCCACGCCGTAACGGGACAGGATGAGGCTGAAATCTTCCATCTCCACCCAGCGCCCTTCTTCGCCTCCGATGAGGATCTGCACCCCCCCTCTGGAGGTTCCCATCTCCTCCAGGAGGGATTCCATAAACCACCTTCTTCTCAAAAGTTCGAGGATCCTCTCCACCCTCTCCACGTGACTGAATTCGGGTTGCCTGAGGATGTGGGCTAAACCCTCGTGGTAAACCTCGCCGCTCTCCTTGCCGTTGGTCTGTTCCATCTGGCCGACCAGGCATTGGGCCACCCTTCCTTGAAACCCTTCCAGCCAGGGGAGCGCCCCCCTTATCTCCTCTGCACTTAGATTGCCTAAGGTGGCGTTCAACTCGTTGGCCAGCCTGTTCAGTTCCTCCTGGGAAAAGGCGGGGAGGGCGGTGATTATCTCCTGCTTGATGGTACCCCCCTGCAGGACCAGGACCAAAAGGGCTGCCTTATGCCCTGTGGAGATGAGTTCTAGGTGTTTGAGGCGGCTACGGCGGGCCTTGGGGGACGTCACCAGGGCGGCATTGCGCGCGCTATGGGCCAGGACCGTGGCGGAGAGCCTTACCCATTGCTCCAGGTCCAGGCGAGCCTGATGGAATTGATGGCTGATGGTGCGCTGCTCCTCCAGGGAGAGTTCCGTCTCCCCCATCAGGTGCTCCACGAAATAGCGGTAGCCCTTTTCCGTGGGCACGCGCCCGGCCGAGGTATGGGGGTGGGTCAGATAGCCTTCCTTTTCCAGGAGGGCCATCTCGTGGCGGATGGTGGCCGAACTGACCCCCAACCCTGGCTGGGCCAGCAGGGCCTTGGAACCCACCGGCGTGGCCATGTCCACGTAGCCCCGGATAACCGCTCCCAAGACCGCCCTTTGCCTCTCTGTCAAAACCATAGGAGGAACCTCAATACAAGGAATTAGCACTCTTAACTTTAGAGTGCTAAAAAAATAATACCATCTTTTTAGGGGGATGTCAAGTCTAATAAACGTTGCGAGTGGTGAAGAGTTTAACGAAGGTCTTGAGGATGATCTTGAAATCGAAGAGCAACGACCAGTTCTCTATGTAGTAGAGGTCGTATTTAGTCCTTTCCACGATGGAGGTATCGCCCCGCAGGCCGTTGACCTGGGCCCAGCCGGTCATCCCTGCCTTCTCCTGGTGGCGCTCCACGTAACGAGGGATCAATTGTTTGAACTGCTCCACGAAGACCGGCCTCTCCGGCCTGGGGCCTACCAGGCTCATCTCCCCCAGGAAGACGTTGATCAACTGGGGCAACTCATCCAGGGAGAAGCGGCGCAAGATGGCCCCCATCCTGGTCACCCGGGGGTCATCCTTGATGGCCCAGACCGGCCCGGTCTCGTCCTCCGCGCCCGCCCGCATAGAACGGAATTTAATCATCTCAAAAGGCTGGGAATCCAGCCCCATCCGCTCCTGGGTATAGAAGACGGAACCTGGGGAGTCCAATTTGATGAGAAGGGCGGTGAGGAGCACGAGGGGGGAGGAAAGGACCAGCCCCAGGGCGCTGCCCACCAGGTCCATGGCCCGCTTCAGGGTCAACTTCCAACCTCGAAGGGCGATATCCCGCACAGTAAGGAGGGGAAGGCCGCCTAGGTCGCTCACGCTCACCTCAGAGGCGATGATCTGAAAGACGTCAGGGAAGACCTTAATGGTCACCCTCTCTTGACGGCAATCGGAGATGAGGGGGAGGATCTCCTGATGGGAGGCCTCAGGGAGGGCGATGATAACCTCATCTACTTGGTGATCTTTTATAAGAGAAGAGAGTTCTTCCGGGCCGCCTAGTATGGGCACCTCCAGGTCAGGAGGTGGCTTCGAATCCCCCACCATCCCCACCACTTGGTAGCCCAGCCCTGGGGAGCGGAGGATGGAATTGAGGATCATCCGTCCTACTTCCCCGGTGCCCACGATGAAAACCCTTTGTACGCCCACGCCTCGGGCTTGCAGGGCCCACTGGAGCCGGGCGTGGCACAGCCGCCCCAAGGTGGTCAGGAGGATGGTGAGCCCCCAGGCGTAGCCGATCATGAGGCGGGGGTAATCTAAATCCTTGAATAGGAGGGAGGTAAAGGCCAGGGTGACCACCGTGCCCACGGAAGAGGCGGCGAAGATGGAATAAAATTCGTCGATGTGGGAGAGGGCTCGCCGACGATGGTAGAGTTTATAGAGGAAGAAGACGGAGGTGACGGTAACCATCTGGATGACCATCATCCCCAGATAACTGGTGAAGGGAGGGATGCTCACCGGCGGGAACTCGGTGCGCAAGCGGAGGTGGTAGGCGAAGAAGAAGGCCAATCCGATCATCAAGAGATCGAGGAGGAAAAGGGAGGCCACGAAAGCGAATCTGGCCCGATCACGCCTCATGAGAGTACCTCCTTGGCCTGCCCTCCCTTCTTAGGGAAGAGGACCTGGAGCATAGAGGTCCCTCCCCGCAGGAGGAGGCCCAAAAGGACCAAGTGGTGAAGCCAAAAGGGGGTAGTGGAGGCATAATGTTTCCGGTAGAAGAGGTACATGGCTCGATAGAACTCATATCGGGCCCTCTCCTTATTCTGCTGGGAGGACTGACGCTTATAATGGAGCACGGTTACCCCAGGGTTATAATAGACCTTCCAACCGGCCTCCTTGGCCCGATAGGCGAAGTCTAAGTCCTCGCCATAGAGGAAGAACTCCTCATCCAGATAACCGATCTGGCGGAGGACCTCATCGCGGATCATCATGAAGGCCCCTACCACGGAGTCCACCTCGGTCACCTGGTCGGGGTCCAGGTAGGCGAGGTTGTAGCGGGCGAAGCGCCTGCTACGGGGGAAGAGACGGCTGAGGCCCATCATCCTGTAGAAGGAGACCTGGGGGGTGGGGAAACCGCGCCGGCAGGCCAGATCTAACCGCCCATCGGCCATCACCAATTTGGGGCCAGCGATGCCGGCCTCCGGCTTCCCCTCCATGAAGGCCACCATCTTGTCTATGGCGTCCGTGGGCAAGATGGTGTCGGGGTTTAATAGGAGATAATATCGCGCCCGGCGGCTCTTGAGGCCCTGGTTATTGGCGTAGGCATACCCCATGTTCCCTTGATTCTCCAAGGGGTGGACCTGGGGGAACTCCCGGCGAACCAGGGCCGCGCTCCCGTCAGAGGAGCCGTTATCCACCACCGTGACTTGGTAGGCGAAAGGGCCCTGGTTGCCCAGAAGCGACCTCAAGCAGTCGGCCAGGAGATGGCCCGTATTGTAATTGACTATCACCACCGAAAGATCAAGCATCTTTTAATATTTTAGCAAAGGTTTCCCTTTCGGTCAAAGGGGCGGCGGAATCGCCAGAGGCAGCCCACGGGGTAACCGCTCATCTTGGCCAGGTCCCCGGCAAACCGGATCAGGGGGATGAAAAGCAAGGCCTTGACCCTGTCGGCTAAGCCCAGGCGGGGGAGCATGGAAAGGAGGCGCTCGTAGGGGGTCCAAAGGTAGAGGGCCATCCCCACCACCAGGAACCCCCACCAAAGGGGGTGGTGAAGGAAGCCCAAGGCCAAGAGGAGAGGAACGGCTAGGAAATAAGTCAAGTAGCGGATGGCGTGGCGTTTGGGCCAGAGGTTGGCCTTCCCATCCCCTCGGGCGTAGCGGAAATATTGGAGGAAGAAGGCCCCCAAGGTGGGACGGGGGCGAAAATAGGCTACTGCCTGGGGGGCGAAGACGAATTTGTATCCCGCTTCCCGCAATTTGAAGTCGAAGATCAAATCCTCGCAGTAGTCCAGCCATTCCGGGTAGCCGCCCACCTTCAGCCAGGCCTCCTTCCGGAAGGCCACCGAGCGGCTGGAGGGCAAAAACCTTTGCGGTTCAATATCCGACTCGGTGGGCAAGGTGGTGGCTCCCAAGGCTACCTCGAAGGCCGACCGGGGCTCAGGGAGGAAGAAACCGCTCACCACGTCCACCGGCCCTTGGCCCTCGAAGGGGGCCAAGAGGCCTTTGAGCCAGCCGGGGTCGAGCCTCACCCCGGCATCGGTGGAGGCGATGACCTCCCCTTGAGCAGCGGCGATGGCGGCGTTGCGCCCCTGGGAGATGTTAGAGCCCTCTCGCACCAAAACTACCAGGGGGATCCTCCCCTGATAGGAGCGGAGGGCCTCCAAGGTCCCGTCGGTGGAGCCGCCATCCACCACCACCACCTCTTGAGGTTTCCTCTCCTGGGCCAGGAGGGAGTCAAGGAGGGTGGCGATGGAAGAGGCCTCGTTCTTCACCGTGACGATCACGGATACGCTAACCACGGTTATCAATTATAGCCTCCTGCGGGAAAGGTGACAAACGAGCCAGGTTGCCCCCTCCGGTGGAGGGTGGTATAATGGTTTCTGTAAGGGAGGGGGCATGACCGCCAGACAATGGAGCCTCGTAGGTATATTGGTCTTCCTCAACGGCTTCATCCTCACCATCCTGTTCATGTTGGCGAAGGAGATCTATCTAGCCCCGCAGCCGATAGCGAGGATCACCCCGACCGTTACTTCCATCGCCACCATTGCCCCCTCGGCCACTCCAACTTATACTCCCACCCCCATCCTCACCCCTACCCCCACCAACACCCTGGTAGTCCCTCTCACCACTCCCACGCCGAAGCCCACTCGCACCCCCACCCCCTTGCCGCCCACCCCTACCCCTCCGCCGACGCCCATCTTACCTCCTGCTACGCCTACCCCTACCCCCCCGCCCACGCCCACCTTGCCCCCCGCCACGCCCACCCCGGCCTATCAATACGCCGCCCAGGAGCCTGGCTACTCCAACAGTTGCCAGCGCACCCAGGTCACGGGCATAGTCCGCGATACGGTGGGCAACCTGGTCCCGGGGGTCACCATAAGGTCCTGGCTCTCTGGCAACTTCTATATGGACAAGACGACCCCTGCTGGGGGAGGATACGAGTTTTACCTCTGTGATGGCCCCTGCGATAGGGAATTTGCCGTAGCGGTAGTAGGGGCGGATGGGAACCTGGCTTCGGCGACGGTCGCAGTAAAAACCTCGGCCAGCGATTGTGGCGGCTCCGGCGGCCGACAATTGGTAGCCGTGGATTTCATGAAGA
>CAYUAM010000091.1:0-7444 GCA_964442805.1 uncultured Anaerolineales bacterium
GTCAAGGGCTATTATCAGCACCGTTTGTCTCTCCATCACTTGCTCACAGCACCGCGCTCTTATGCCGGGCGCTGTGGCATTGGGTGTTGACGGCCACGGGCAGGCTGGCGATGTGGCAGGGGAAGGTCTCTATGTGCACCGCCAGGGCGGTTACCCGCCCCCCGAAGCCTTGGGGGCCGATGCCCAGTTGGTTTATCCTCTCCAAAATCTCCCGCTCCAGTTCCGCCACCTCTGGGTCGTCGCTTGGCTTCCCCACCGGGCGGAGGAGGGCTTGCTTGGCCAAGAGGGTAGCCTTGTCCGCCGTCCCCCCGATGCCTATGCCGTAGATGTTGGGGGGGCAGGGGTTGGCCCCCGACTTCTCCGCACACCCCACCACGAAGTCAACTACCCCCTGGCGGCCGGCGGCGGGGGAGAGCATGGCCAGGTAACTCATATTCTCGCTCCCCCCGCCCTTGGGCAGGATGGTTATCTTGATCCGGTCCCCGGGGACTACTTCCGTGTGGATCACGGCCGGGGTGTTATCCCCGGTGTTGACCCGGGCGGAAAAGGGCTTATCCACCACCGATTTGCGCAGATACCCTTCTTTATAGCCCCGTCGGACGCCCTCGTTCACCGCCTCGGTCAGGTCCCCGCCCACGATATGGACTTCCTGCCCCAACTCCAGGAAGACCACGGTCATCCCCGTGTCTTGGCAGAGGGGCATCTTCTCCCGCGCCGCTATCTCCGCGTTCTCCAATATCTGGCCCAATATTTCCTGTCCCAGGGGCGACTCCTCTTCCTCCATGGCCCGATGCAGGGCGGAAAGGAGATCTTGGCCTAAATAGTAGTTCGCCTCTATGGAGAGGCGAGCCACAGTATCGGTTATCTCCTTGGCCTCTATCTCTCGCATGGGCGTTTTGCCTCCTCCTAAAGAAACCCGCTTTGCAGTCCTCTCTGCTGCTGGCAACTATTCTATACGGGCTGCCCCTTCGCGTCAATCTTCCTTGGGGAGCACATAACCCAGGCGACGGAGGGCCGCCTCTTTGTGCCGCCACTTCTTGCTCACCTTTACCCAGAGTTCCAGATAGACCCTCTTCTCCAAGAGAGCCTCTATCTCCCTTCGGGCGGCCTGGCCGATGCGCTTCACCATCTCCCCCTTCTGCCCCAGGACGATTCCCTTCTGGCTCTCCCTCTCCACGTGGATGGTGGCGGAGATATAGGTCAAATCCTCCCGCCGTTCTGTGAACTCCTCCACCACTACCGCTAGGGAATAGGGCACCTCCTGATGGAGGTATTCCAGAGCCTTCTCCCGGATCAGTTCCCCGGCCATGAAGCGAACCTCTTGATCGGTGACCTGTTCTGGGGGGTAATATTGGGGACCCAGGGGGAGGTGCTCGATGATGAGGTCCAAGAGCCTATCCCGGTTGTCCCCCCTGGTGGCGGAGATGGAGAGCCACTGGTCGAACTCCCCCAGGGATAAATAGGCCTCCCTCCGGCCTTCCTCCTCTGGTGGCGAAAGGAGGTCCACCTTGTTCAGGGCTAGGATGACCGGGGCGGGGCGGCGCTGGGCCAGGAGCCTGGCGATCTCTTCGTCCTCCTCCGTGGGAGGGCCCGACAGGTCGACCATGAAGAGGGCCAGGTCCACATCTCGGAGGGCCCTGGTAGCCGTCTCCACCATGTATTCCCCCAGTTTGTGCTTAGGGAAATGGATGCCTGGGGTGTCGATGAAGATTATCTGGGCCTGGGGCAGGGTGAGGATGCCCAGGAGGCGGCGACGGGTGGTCTGGGGTTTGGAGGAGACGATGGCTACCTTCTGCCCCACCAAGGCGTTGATGAGGGTGGATTTGCCCACGTTGGGCTTGCCCAAGACGGCCACGAAGCCGGAGCGGTAGCCCTCCGGCAATTCCTCCGGGACAGAGAGGGTCATATCTTCCTTCATGCCGTGATTATACCATCTTTGGGAAGGGGGGCCGAAAAGGGAGAGGTGGTGATTGACGGTTGTGGGGCCGAGGATATAATGGGAAAGCGCCGAATAAAGACGGAGGTTAGAGATGAGCCTTACCGGCATCCATCTGCTCTTGACCTATGAGTGCAACAGCGAATGCGACCATTGCTTCGTCTGGGGCAGCCCCCAGAATAGAGGGACCATGACCCTGGAGACGATACGGAAATACTACGCCGGGGCCCAGGATTTAGGCACGGTGAAGAGCGTTTACTTCGAGGGCGGGGAGCCCTTTCTCTACTATCCCATCATGGTCAGGGCCATAGAGGAGGCCGAGGCCTGGGGGATGGAGGCGGGCATCGTCACCAACGGCTACTGGATCACCGAGGTGGAGGATGCGGTGGAGTGGCTGCGGCCTCTGGGAGCCCTCCAAGGGGGCCTCTCCGTCTCCAGCGACCTCTTCCACGGGGAGGAGGAGGCGGAGAAGGCCAAGGTGGAGGCGATCTTGGAGGCGGCCCAGAAGGTGGGCCTACCCACCGATTTCATCACCATCGAGGAGCCGCGGGTGGAGGAGGCAGATTCTCAGGCCAAAGGGGAGCCCATCGTGGCCGGCTCGGTGCGCTTACGGGGGAGGGCGGTGGCTACCCTCTCGGAAGGGCTGCCTCGCCGCCCTTGGCCGGAGTTCACCGAATGTCCCTATGAGACCCTGGACGACCCCAAGCGGGTCCATATCGACTACCTAGGTTACCTCCACGCCTGCCAGGGGCTGACCATAGGTAACGCTTTGGAGACTCCTCTATCCCAGGTGATGAGGGAGTACGATCCTGCCTCCCACCCCATCATCGGCCCCCTCTTGGAGGGCGGCCCGGCCGCCCTGGTGAGAAGATACGACTTGCCCGTGGAGGAGGGGTACGTGGAGGCCTGTCACCTCTGCTATGTGGCCCGAGAGATGCTGCGCCTCCGCTTCCCGGAGTCCCTGGGCCCGGGGCAGATGTACGGCGAAGGGTTAAAATGAGGCCGTCGCTTAGGAGGTGAGAGTGTGGTTACTGTCTTGGGACTGGTCGGCGCGGCCAGGAGGTGGGGCAATTCGGAGGTAGCGGTGCGGGAGGCCCTCTTGGGCGCTATGGACGAGGGCGCAAAAGGGGAGATATTGCGCCTGACCGACCTCCATATCGAGCCCTGCACCGGCTGTCTGCGCTGCGCCATCAAGGGGGAGCCCTGTCCCCTGGAGGACGATATGGAGTGGTTCCTGAGTCGGGTGCGGGCGGCGGAGGCCCTGCTCTTGGCTGCCCCCACCTATTTCTTTGGCCTGCCGGCTATGGTGAAGTTGCTGCTAGACCGCCTCCTGATAATGACGAACTATTTGGAAGAGGGGAGGAAGCCCGGAGCCACCATTACCCTCTATGGCCGAGAGGGCTGGCGAGGGGTAACTCAACCTTTCCTCAACGCCATGGCCATGGGGCTGGGTTTCAGGCTGGTGGATAGCGCCCACTTTTTGAGCACCGGGCCGGGGGAGTTGCTCTTGGATGAGGGAGCCCTGCAACGAATCCGAGAGTTGGGGCGTGGCCTGGCCCGTGGGGAGAGACGGGAGCCACCCCCAGGCGTCTGCCCGGTCTGCTATAGCGATTTCTTCCTCTTGGAAGGGGAGAGGGCCATCTGCCCCATCTGTGCCGCCGAAGCAATCATCTCTATGGAAGGCGGAAAGGTGCGCTTGGCCTTCGACCTAGAGTCGCAGGAGGTCTCCCGCTTGACCCATACCGGCCAGAAGGAGCACCTGGAGGGGTGGATCAGGCCCAGCGCCTCCCGTTTCCTGAGCCATCATCGCGAGATAAAGGAACGGCGGGAGCGCTACCAGGAGATGGGCCAGATCTGGGTGGAGATACCAAAATAAGGGAGGAGCGCAAAGGTGACTAACAGATTGTCAAAAGAGGAAACTGTCAAGAAAGCGGCTGGCCATTTTCACCCCGGCTATAGTTGAGCGGAGGCGGTGCTTTTGGCTCTCGGGGAGAGCCTGGGAGTGGAGAGCGACCTAATCCCCCGCATGGCCACCGGCTTTGGGGGAGGGGTGGGGGGGAGCCATCGTTTCACCTGCGGGGCCCTGAGCGGGGGCGTGATAGCGGCCGGGCTGGCCTTCGGCCGGGATTCGGCCGATGAGGAGACGGGAGAGATATACGGACTGATCCAGGCTTTGCTCAACGATTTCCGTCACGAGTTCGGCAGCACGGAATGTTACCAGTTAGTGGGCATACCTTATGAGGAGCCGAGGTGGTCGGAGAGATGGGAGGCGCTGAAGATGCGAGAGAGGTGCATAGAATTCGTGCGCTTCGTGGTGGGGCGGTGGCTGGAGTTGGCGGAACGGTAAGATGACTTCTCTAGAGGAGTATCGCCAGAAGCGGGATTTCGGCAAGACCTCAGAGCCAGAAGGAGAGGTGATGGAGTCGGGCCGGAGGCGCTTCGTGGTGCAGGAGCACCAGGCCAGGACCCTCCATTACGACTTCCGGCTGGAGCGAGGCGGGGTTTTGGTCTCCTGGGCGGTGCCCAAGGGGCCGCCGGAGGCCACCGGCCAGAGGCGCTTGGCCGTCCGCACCGAGGACCACCCCGTGGAGTACATCGACTTCGAGGGGGAGATACCGGAGGGGGAGTACGGTGCGGGGACGGTGGAGGTCTGGGATCGGGGCCATTACCAGGAGCGGCTGTGGACGGAGGAAGAGATAAAGATAACCCTTCACGGCCAGAGGCTGGAGGGAAATTACGTCTTAGTCCACACAGACGGGAACCGGTGGCTGTTCATCAAGGAGAGGGAGTAGAGTAGGGCGGGTTTCGAAACCCGCCCTACTACTTAGAATTGAGCATGGAGCAAAAGTCTATGCTCGTGGTAATGTCCACACGAATAGCATTGAGGGATTTTGGTCTCTGGTTAAGCGTGGTATTTCTGGTGTTTACCACGCCGTATCCCCTAAATACCTTCAGTCATATTTAGACGAATACTCATTCCGTTACAACCACCGCAAGGATGATAAGCCGATGTTCAAGGCAATCCTAGCTAGGATTGTCACTTCTTAACTCTCCGGCTTACCTTTTTAAGTGCTCTCTCAAAGTCTTCTTTGGTAAACTCTGTGATTCCTTCTCTTTCAGAGACTAGAGTACTGAGGTCATAAGCGTAGATAACACCGCCTTTAACTTGCCCTATCCAATCACTCGTGCGGGCACCATTAGCCTGAAGTGAAACCTTTTCTTGTATCAAGACCATATTTATTCTCCTTTTATCTTTTTCCTCTGTATATCTGAGAAACCTTCTGTTTGTGTGATAACAGCTACATCGATAGCCCCACCCACACCTCTTACGCCAACCACCCAATGTTGCATTATTATGGTAGTCCTTATCAAGAAGATTGCAAGGTCAACACAATCCTGAAGTGGCAGAAAAGCGAATGGCACAGGTGCTTGAAGTTGGCTCTGCAAATGCTGGCATAACTCATCTCGCTTGTTGTCGTCAATATTCAGGAAAGTTTTGGAAAGTTCTGGGAGTCTACCGTCAAAGCCATGAATTAGCCTATCGGCATATTCACGTTGGCCACCCCAGACAATGCCAAACTGTCCTGGCCCACTATGCCATTCGAATGGAGTTGGCCGTGACGGAATGTATATATCAAATACCTTTCCGTAAGGCGCTCCCTCATCATAGCCACCTACAAGGAACACCATATCTTGCCCTGGCGTAATCGGCATTTGTTGTATGTTCCATTTGTCGAGAAAGAACTGTGAAAGTCTGTTGGCGAAATCCTGTACACTGAGCCTCCCGACATCCTTCAGCGCTTGTTCGAACTCTGGAATATAACTATGTGCGGTTCGTGGTTCGGTTTGTCCTATGGCACCTATGCCGTAGGTAACAGCCCCGATATGTGTCTGTCCTTTGACTCTGAGTAGTTTGGTTGCATTATCATATGTTGAAGGAAGAAGCATAGCTGGTTGATTAGGCTGCTGGAGTTGGGCTGTTAGTGTAACCCGACTATCAGCTGCGAGCACAATCCCTTCAGGCCCTTTAAAAGCTATGCCTAATGACATACTTTCTCTCCTCTCTTGCCCTTTAGGGAAGTTTATCCTATCATTATTATAACACTTTGTCAATAGCAGCATCTACCTATACCTACCTTGAAGGGATAGTTGCCATTAATTATTTATCTACTCGCCTAGCGCCTTGATGATCTCCCGGCAGAAGGCGGGGAGGTCGTCGGGCTTGCGGGAGGTGATGAGGTTCCCGTCCCGCACCACCTCGGCGTCCACCCACTCCGCCCCGGCGTTTATCATGTCGTCTTTGATGGCAGAGACACTGGTCATCTTCCGCCCTTTTAGTATCCCCGCCGAGGCCGGGAGCCACCCGGCGTGGCAGATGGCGGCGACGACCTTCCCCTGCTGGTAGGCCTCCCGCACCAGGTTCACCATGGCCGGGTAGCGGCGCATGATATCGGGGGCGTAGCCGCCGGGGATGACGATGGCGTCGAAATCGGCGGCCTTCACCTCCTCGGCCGAGGCGTCCGCCTCAACGGGATAGCCCAGTTTGCTGGTATAGGTCTGGGCGCTGCCCGTGCCAATCACCTTAACCTCCGCGCCGGCCTCCCGCAGCCGCAGGATGGGGTACCAGACCTCCAGTTCCTGATAGAGGTTCTCCACCAAAACGGCCACTCGCTTGCCCTCCAGGCTCATACCTTCCTCCTTTCAGAGTCTAAGGACGGCAACCCCTGAGCCGTATAGTCTCATTTCTAGTATACCACAGATGGTGGGCGAGGCTGCGCTTATGGCTCTAGGCAAAAGGGGATGGAGTTGCTCGGCCCGGTGGGGTCCTCGGTTTCCCCGTTAGAGTCGTAGATCTTGACGAACTCGATCTCGTCGAACTGAAGCAGGTTGGCCAGGAACGGTTGGGCGATGGTGTAAGTGGCCCCGCCGGACTGGCAAGGGCCAGTAAGATAGAGGTGAGCAACGCCATCCTCTATCACTAGCGCGCTGAAGCCGGTAAAGCCGCTGATGATGAGTTCCAGGCCTTGGGCGCGTTCCTCCTCGGTGGGGCCTTTGAAGAACTCCGTTAAGACCGCCTCTGGAAGGTTGGCGGTGGGGGCCACATAGCGCTTGACCGCCACCTCGAAGGGCGGAGTGCCTTTGGCATAACGGTTGGAGTCAGTGAAATAGACGAAGATCTCGACCGGGGCGGGCTCCGTGGCCATGGGCGTAGGCGTGGGCTCTGTGACTACAGACGTGGGTGAAGACTGGGTCCCACAGGCTGGCAGGAGGACAAAGGCTAGAAGCAATGCCAAGACCGTGAGTTGTTTTCTCATACCGAGATGCCTCCATTTTAATAGTTTAGGAAAGTCCCGCGTTATACGAATAGGTGGCAGCGCCTCTATTTATTTAGCAATTAGTTCCAGGGGAAAGGCTCTCCAACCCAAGCACTAGCACCTCAGGCCATTCTGTCGACGTCTAACTGCTCCATCAATCACGTCCTTTTCCCCCTCGCGAAATCAGGATATC